>NZ_JANMZH010000458.1:0-1265 GCF_031383065.1 Microcoleus sp. OTE_8_concoct_300
GATGGGTAATGCAATATTGCCCACACCAAGCCTACAATGATGGCGGTTGTTAGTGCAGACCATCGTTCTTGCAGAGCATCAACGGCATATCCCGACCAGCCGACTTCTTCACCTGTAGCAAGGAGGAAGAAGGCAACAGACATTACCGCGTTCTTTAGAAACGGAATTTCCACTCCTATAGGAAGTGGCAGTCTAAACAAGTGCATTACTCCATATATCAATAAATATATTATTGGCATCAAGAAAATAAGAGGCAAATACCAGATTTTTTGCCTGATTCTTGAAAAATCGAAAATTCTTTTCAGCAGTTTCTTAACGCCACCATGCCCTTCTTCTTTATAAACAAGGATACAGGCAGCTATTAACGGTATAAAGGCGCCTATAAAGTCAGTAATAGGAACATCCAGAGGAAGTCCTTTAACTTTGACCACTGTTCCAATTACCCATAATGGAATAGCAAGAGCAAAAACCAGTAGAAAGAACTTTAGGGGTGATTTATTTGATGATGTGCTTGTATACATAATTGTAATTTATTAAAGGTCGTTTTATAAGGATTATTTGTAGCGACCTGCCATGCTAATTGCTCAAACCTGCAATCAAGACATTTTCAAACCAGGATTATTTGCAACTATAATTTTGTTTTAACTAGGATTAAATGCAGCCTGCCTAATTTTTTAATTTTAATTCATTCTGAGCTCATATTTCTACTCCTTAAGACTTATCTTTCAACAAAGCTTTTTAATTATATCGACAGCATTCATCCCCGTCCATGTACTCATGGGCGGGGATGAATGCTGGCTTTTGATAAAATAATTTCCTTTGGATTGTGAAATTGACGTGAGATTGAATAGATAATTTTGCTTTTCTAATACTCTGATCCATTAGAACGCGCCAGAAGTATCAAACGTGCAATTCCATTTGCTACGCCCAAAACCGCACACACACTCAGCCAAAGCATCAGATCGAGCCTAGATCGAAACAGAACTACATATCCCAAAAAGTTATCGGACACCAATTCCAATAGCCAAGGTAATACAAGTAGGAAAAACGCTGGCAAGAATGTGCAGCCAATCCCTAACCAGACCCGCCACAATAGAATTCTACGAATCGCTTGTCTCCATTGTGGTAAGTAAAGCAAACTGCGGATTGCCAGCATTACACCTATAAACATTAACAGTGCGATCGCTATACCCCACAAGGTTATTGAGAACCCACCTGCGGCAGGCTGCCCATCCTTTAGTAATTGAATCAGTCCAGTTTTGATT
>NZ_JANMZH010000510.1:0-5461 GCF_031383065.1 Microcoleus sp. OTE_8_concoct_300
GCCGCCAAAGTTCGATCGAACAACAGCATCCAAGTCTGGAAAGTTAGTAAAGAAACAAAAAGCGGTGATGCTTCGTCTTAACAAAGTGGGCATCATAATTATCAATAACCGCTAAGCGTAGCATCTTTTCACCCGGAGCAACTGAGAAAATTACTATGCCAGCCACCTCTTTTTACGCTGAAGCTGAATTCGACGAACAACTGCGAGTCAATCCCTTGCAAGATGATGTGTTGGATGAAGATGCTGAAGAAGCTGGAGACGAACTCATCGATCAAGATCCAGCAGAAACAGAGGATGCAGACCAAGCAGCCAAATTGCAAAAAAATGCGAGCCGCCGCACTACAGACTTAGTGCGCCTGTACCTACAAGAAATCGGTCGGGTTCGTCTATTGGGTAGAGACGAAGAAGTCTCGGAAGCTCAAAAAGTTCAGCGCTATATCAAATTGCTGGAATTGCGCAACACCGTCGCCTCCCAGGAAGAAGGGCTAATTGGGCGCTTCGTGCATTTAATTGAGGTGCGCGATCGCTTGGCGGCACAGTTAGGACATAAACCTTCCCTGGAACGCTGGGCATTAACCGCCGGCGTCGGTGACGTGCCAGAACTCAAGCGAATTATGGCCGAAGGCAAGCGCCAGTGGGCAGAGTTAGCAGAGATGACGGTAGAGACGATCGAAAGAATTCAAGCTGAAGGCGTGGAAGCTAAAGACCACATGATTAAGGCGAACCTGCGCCTCGTGGTTTCGGTGGCGAAAAAATATCAAAATCGCGGTTTAGAATTGCTCGATTTAATACAAGAAGGTACTCTGGGACTAGAGCGAGCCGTAGAAAAGTTTGATCCGACGCGGGGCTATCGGTTTAGCACCTATGCCTACTGGTGGATTCGGCAGGGAATTACGCGCGCCATAGCTACTCAAAGCCGCACCATCCGCCTCCCGGTTCACATCACCGAAAAACTTAACAAAATCAAAAAAGCCCAGCGCAAAATTTCTCAAGAAAAAGGTCGCACAGCCACTATCGAAGACATCGCCGTCGAGTTGGACATGACGGCCCCCCAAGTCCGAGAAGTTTTGCTGCGAGTCCCCCGGTCTGTTTCTCTAGAAACTAAAGTGGGCAACGAAAAAGATACAGAGTTGGGCGACTTGCTCGAAACCGACTGCGTATCGCCCGAAGAAATGCTGATGCGAGAAGCTTTGCACCGCGACTTGCAGCAACTGCTGGCAGATTTGACCAGCCGCGAGCGAGATGTAATTCTGATGCGCTTTGGTTTGGGCGACGGACACCCCTACTCACTCGCCGAAATCGGTCGCGCGCTCGACTTGTCACGTGAGCGAGTTCGCCAAATTGAAGCTAAAGCTTTGCAAAAACTCCGCCAACCCAAGCGTCGCAACCGCGTGCGCGACTATCTAGAGTCTCTGACGTGAAATACCCAAACTAAACGGAATACCGTTATAGTTCGGGCTTCGTGTATCGTTTGCCGTTGCTCTGTTGGGTATACCCATTTCTGGGTATTCGTCACTGAAGACGATCTGAGTCTGACACAGCATAAGAAGGCTTTTTACGGCCTTTATCCCTTCCTAGGGAATCCACGCAGAAGCCCTGTTTCCCAAGGCAAAAAACTATTTTCGTACAACAAACTTGGATTGTATTTTATGGTGAGACGTACCTTACCAACCAGCGGTCTGCTCTTTCCCCTTTTCTCTCGCAGTTGTCCGAGGCCAAGCATTTTACTGCTACTGTAGCCTGTTGTTTGCAGTCGAGTGGGTGGGTCGCAACCACTTATATCTTAGACTTTTGAGGAAATTGTCGCTCTTTTTTCATAGACCTTGCTTGGCTTATATCCCAACGCCCAATTGAGTACAATTACAGCGTGGGACTTACGCCAATTGAGTTAAATTGAGCAGGTCAGTCAGCGCCATCAATCACGGAGCCAGGCATTCGGCGCTTATGCAGAAGGCAGGAGACATTTGGCAGAAGTAACAATATTTACTTCTCAACCACTTCTCTGTCCTCTGCATCAATGCATAAAGCTTATTAAAAGTCAAGAAATATCAAAAACCAATTTTTTTCCTCAATCTTTTTTCAATAAGCTGCGATATTTGCAAAATATCTCGATCGTTGTGTATGATTGTCAATAGGCAGACTTTCTTGAGAGGGTCACTATGGCACTTTATACCGCGTCCTCGTTCAAATCCGAACTCAATGACAAAGGCTGGCGGATGACTCCCCAACGGGAAACCATCTTGCACGTGTTTCAGAACCTCCCTAAAGGCAACCACCTGAGTGCCGAGGATTTGTACACATTGTTAAAAAATCGCGGAGAAAACATTAGCTTATCCACCATTTACCGAACTTTAAAGTTAATGGCAAGGATGAGCCTCCTCCGCGAACTCGAACTAGCCGAAGGTCACAAACACTATGAAATAAACCAGCCCTACCCGCACCACCATCACCACCTAGTCTGCGTTCAGTGCAACAGAACGATCGAATTTAACAACGACTCGATTCTGAAAATTGGCATGAAGCAAGCTGAAAAGTCTGGGTTGCACCTGCTAGACTGCCAGCTAACCATTCATACGGTTTGCCACGAAGCTTTGCGGATGGGATGGCCGTCTTTGGTTTCCAGCAATTGGTCTTGTCCGAGGTCGATCGCCCAGAACGGCAGCACCGCCCCGGATTTAATTGAGTGAGGATACACTATTTTCGCATTTTCTTGTACGGCTTGTTACAATTTTTAACAAAAATCCGTGACCGAAGCGCGATTAGCAGTTACGCCGAAACCGGGTTTCTTGATCAAAATAAATCATTTCAGGAATCAGTCAGAAACCAGAAACCCGATTTCTTTGATGCAGCGTCCGCAAGTCCCCTGCTCTTAAGTTTGGCTCAACAAATCGTCGCTGCTGACCCCGTAACTGCGCTGAGCTCGATCGAGGGCGTCTCTCGTCGCAGCATCGAAAACTCCGCCGATGGGATCTGTGTAAAAGCCGAGGTCTTGCAGCCGCCTTTGTAATTGCTGAATGCTCGATCGAGAGTTAAAACTGCTGCTAATTGGAACAGCAGGAACAGCTAGCCGCCCAGCTAATCCCTTTTC
This sequence comes from Microcoleus sp. OTE_8_concoct_300, assembly GCF_031383065.1. Classification (NCBI taxonomy): domain Bacteria; kingdom Bacillati; phylum Cyanobacteriota; class Cyanophyceae; order Oscillatoriales; family Microcoleaceae; genus Microcoleus; species Microcoleus sp. OTE_8_concoct_300. The sequence goes on from NZ_JANMZH010000510.1 coordinate 3,089, forward strand.
GATCTGGGCCAAAGTCGCCGGAGTGGCAATACCCGTCGCCGGTGACAAATTGCGTTCCTGCTGAAATGACAGCACCGCCAACTCTGTCTGAGATCCAAATACTCCGTTCACCGGGCCGGGGTTTTTGCCCAGACTTCTGAGCGAAGACTGAAGTTGTCGGACAGCAGGTCCAGTATCACCCCGTCGCAGAGTCCCAGCCAGCGACGGCAACGGCTGTGCAGACTGCCTGTTGCCTTGCCGCAAAGCCGATTGAGTGCTGCGATCAACCCTCCCACTCCCGAACAGCCCGCGATCTTTCTGAAACCGGATCAAAGCTGCTTGAGTTGGTCGATCGAACCAACCGTGAATCTGGCTCCTGTAATAACCCAATTGTTGCAGCCGGCGCTGCAGAAGTTCTACTTGTCGGCCTCTGTCGCCCAACTCCAGAAAATCTCCGGCATTACTCTGCTGGTCATTTTCCGCAGTCGATGAGGTAATTTGAGCTTTCCTTATCTGGGCATCGATAGCAGTCAAAGTAGCAGTGTCAGCGCAGCCGTCAGAAACGAGATTGTAGTCTTGCTGAAAACGAGTCACAGCGTAGAGAGTGCGTTCCCGAAACTTGCCGTCAACGCCGCCTTGAAAATAGCCCAAAGCTTTTAACTGCCGCTGGATCAAGTCTACCGTCGCTCCTCTGTCCCCGAACCGCAACCCCTTACAACCGCCATTCCCCGAAATATTCCCAGGAGGTGTAACGGGGGGAATCGGCCTGGTGGAGCCAAACAGCAAAGCTAAAGTTTGCCTGTCAGCAACTCCAGTCACCCGCAGTCGATTAATTCGCTGGAAGTATCTCACCGCATTTAGAGTAACTTGGCGAAAACTCCCTGTGGGATGCGCCTTGAAGTAGCCTAGCTGCTGCAACCTGCGCTGGAGAGCCGAAACATCTGCACCCGCGTCTCCAAAACGCAGCTCCCGATAATTTGTATAAATAGTTGTAGAAGGTCGATCATTATCCCCGGCAAAACTGTTGAGTGCTATTACAGTAGCTCGATCGGGCCGGCCAGTCAGCGACAGTTGATAGTCTCGTTGAAAGTTAGTCAGAGCTTGTTGAGTAACCGGGCCGAGCTGACCGGTGGAAGCTCTGGGAAAATAGCCGAGATCCCGCAACCTGTCTTGAACCGATCGCAAATTTGGATTTCCCGGATCTATTTGAGCAAAAGCCGAACCGGCTGCACTCAAAACCGACAGCATCAAAGCCAAAGACAGCAAATCGACATAAGTCTGACTCGATAGGTTTTGCCACTTAGGCCCATCAAAAATTTTCGACTCTGCGGGTGCTTCGCAAACAAGAGCAAGTTCGAGGTAGGCGAGGGATTCCATAGCTTTTTACTGTGAAATTGTGGGTGGGGTATCAGGACAAACTCCCAAAGCTCAGATTTGGGTTGCTAAGTATCTATCAAGGCTAAGTTTTACCTGTTTGCGCCAAGCACCCGTTTGAAAAAAATTGCCTTCAAAAATAATTACAGGTAACAACCAAGATAGCATCGCTGTTTATAGAGACGCGAGTGTCAGGAAAAAAGTTTGCAGCCACATCTTAGCCTTGATGGCGGAAAAATGATCGGTTTTTGGGTATTATTGGCTAAGATTTTATTTTGTTATATCTAAAAAGATTATTTACAGGATTGAGGTACTCCCACCCAAAAAACCGGGTTTTTTACCTAATCTGGGAGCTGCAACGAAGTATTGCTGTGAAAAAACCCAGTTTCGACGCACCCGTGCGATCGCGAACTAACTTATTGACGATCGATTGAAAATCCCCACCTTTGCTAGTTGCAAATAGGGCGGGGATTTTATTGGTTAACTGTGCGTAAAAATGGGACATTAACTTAAATTAAGCCGAACCGATCGCAAATTACAGCTACTCCCGCTGCAAAAACAGTAATTCCGATGGCTACCAGCGGGTTTTGTCCTCTGCTAACCGCAAAAGAGGTAACGACCCCAGCTCCCAGAGCCGCAGTCACCGCAGCACTCGCCAAATCTCGATCGGGACGTTTATCGTACATATTTTCTTATCCTAGATAACTTTGAATCTGAAAAAATGACATCTTGTAATCAAAGTTACCACTCTCACTCTTTATAGGGTGACAACCCCCAGAGTTTTGCAACTAAACTTAAAATTTAGCTAAGTTTCTTAATACAGGACTTACGCAAAGACACTAGATAACGCTGAGACAGTTCTGTCCTCCTCGTTTACAGCATTGGTAGCAAGTTAGAAGGGAGTAGATTTTGTCAATACCCCTTTGTGTAGAAATATAATTGAATAATAATGATAATCAAACAAGGGAGTAAGAGTGGGAGAGTCCGCCGACGGCGGACTCTCCACCAGCAGCGATTGTC
>NZ_JANMZH010000598.1:0-20719 GCF_031383065.1 Microcoleus sp. OTE_8_concoct_300
TTCTTTCGTCCACAAAAACGGACTTGGTTTGTTTAGTAGGAATGATAATTAAATAACTAAAAATTTTATGGTTCTTGTGGGATGGGCGTCCCGCCCGTCCTTTCTGGACGGGCGGGACGCCCATCCCACAAACTTGTGTAAATTATTTAATTCGCGATCCGTAGCGAATTCTATAGCAATCCTAAATCATTTGTGAATTTCTTACTCCCTCCCCGCGAGTTCGGAGAGGGTTGGGGTGGGGTAAAAAATTTACGACTCCTGCAAGGATTGCTATATTCGCCGTAAAAAGATGATTGTTAAAGCGAATTTGATATGACATCAAGAAAGCGCTTAACCTGTTTTTCCCAAGTCCAATTGAGCATAAAATTAGCCGCAGCTAAACCGCGACTTTTTGATTCTTCGCGATTAGTATAAACTTGCTCCAAAGCCTCAACAACTTCTGCAACTTCAGACTCTCCCCAACCTTCTACACCGGAAAAATGAGCAGTCGGTTTAACTCGTCCTTGACTCGATAAAGGATAGCAAATGTTATGGTAAATCAAGTCTAAATGACCAGTATTTGCTGATAAAATAGTCGGAATTCCGCAGGCCATACTTTCCATCGCGACTAAATTAGTGCCGCCTTCGCAGCGGTTGGTGAAAACAGCGCAGTCGGCTTCTCGCAAAATTTGTCCGGCGAGGTGATTGGGAATTAAGCCGATGTCGATAAAAGAGTCAATCGGCAAACCGTTAGCCGCTAACCATTGGGAAATTCCTAAACTTCCGTCGCGGTTGATATTGGGAAGTCCCGCAACGTTTCCGGTTTGTTCGATTCCTAACATATATTGAGGCCAGAAGTTGTGCCATGTTGTGAGTAACAAAGCCTCTGGATGTTTGGCGCGAAATCGTTTGAAAGCGGCAATTACAATATCTTGACCTTTGCGATATTCCAGTTTGCCGCCAGAGAAGATGACGAAGCGATCGCCAAATAGATTAGATTTGGGTGCAGGATGGAAAATTGTTGGGTCAATTCCTTGATGTACCATCGCCACATTAGTCAAGCCGCGGCTTCTCAAAACATCGGCATTCCAGTTAGAACCGGCGACAATGGCGCTATATTTTTTCGCTGTTTCTACTGCTTCTGTTGTGATTCGTGTGTCTTCAAAAAAGATGACTCCTACTTGAGAAGCGCTGGTAATTTGATTCTCAACTCCAAACGATGCTAAATTATTGCCGAAACCATAAAGTACGGGAAAATTACAACTGATTTGTTTGTCGGAATTTGCTGCTACTAATTCCTGAAAACTTTTTTGCTTTTCAATTACAGGTAATAACAGCGATTTATGCAGCGGATTTAGCGATTCTGAGGTGATTGACGGCGGTGCTAAAAGTGCAACTTCCCAGGCGGGATTTTGCAGCAGTTGTAGTGTTAAATTCAGACCGTAAATTCCCCAGCCGCTGGTGATGCTGATCGGCCAACTAATGCCGATTCCTGTAATTTGCGGGGGTATTTGTGGGGGGGAATTTCGAGGAGGATCGTAAGAAGCTGCGTTAGCAGGCTGAGCCTGGGAACGAGTAGAGGTTAAGTGTTCTAAGGCTGCTTTTATACGATCGCAAACTCCATCCCAATCACCCGCTTTTTGCTGTCGAAACAGACGCACAGTGGGATACCAAGGGCTATCTTCGCGTTCCAGCATCCAGCGCCAATCGGGAACAAAAGACAGCAAAATCCAGACGGGTTTGCCCAAAGCACCAGCTAAATGCGCCACAGCAGTGTCAACGCAGATTACTAAATCGAGTTGCGAAATAATTGCTGCGGTGTCGGCAAAATCGACGCAATATTCGCTCAAATCTTCAATTTGCTGTTGATTTAATAAAGTGATATCGCCGGCTGACAGATCTTTCTGAAGGCTGTAAAAACTCGCTCCCGGAACATCTAAAAATTTCACAAAATCGCTCAATTTACACGATCGCTGATGATCGTTGCGGTGCAGCGGGCCGCCCGCCCACACAATACCTACTTTTAGTTGATTGTTCGGTTTTAGAAAAAATTTAAAATCCTGTGGCGGAGCTAAATAAGGAATATTTGCCGGTATATTTTCCAAATTTGTTCCCAGAATTCGCGGCAAACTTAGCAGGGGGGCTTGCACTTGAAAATCTACCAAATCGCTCGGCCGCACTGATACTCGATCGACTCCGGCAATTCCTTCAAATAAACGCTGTAGCAACAGATGACAAGCAAGAATAACTTTGCCACCTTTTTGCTTAACTAAAGGCGCATAGCGGATAAACTGTATCGTATCGCCTAAACCTTGTTCAGGGTGCAATAAAATTGTTTTTCCCTGCAAATCAGAGCCGTCCCAAAGTGGTTGAGCAAAATGTCTGGGTTCCATTTCTTGAGTTTGCCAGCGCGATTCGTACTCCACAAAACCCGGCTCCAAATCTCCCGCTAAGAGCAAAGCGAAGGCTCGTTTAAAGCGCCAATTGGGTGAGTTTGGACGTAGTTGAATTGCTTTATTATAGAAGTCGATCGCCTCTGCGACTTGTCCCTGTTCTTCGAGAGCGGCACCCAGGTATAAGTTAGTTTCAGCCTGGTTGGGATTGATTTTTAGCGAGTTTTGGTAATGAGCAATAGCCTCGGCTATTTGCCCGTTTTCCTGTTTGAGATAACCTAAATAACTGTGGGCTTCTGCGTGGCGGGGTGAGGCGGCAATTACTTGTTCGTAACGAGCGGCTGCGTCTGCTTTTTTCCCTTGTTTTTGTAAGGCATTTGCTAGGTGAAATTGTACCTGTGGGGGCGATAAGGAAAATCGAGGCTCCACCTCGGGATATACGTTACTAGGCTCTTCCTGGGAACCAGTAGAGATTAGGTGTTTTAAGGCTATTTTTACGCGATCGAATACTTCCTCCCAATCGCCCGCTGTTTGCTGCCGAAACAGCCGCGCCGTCGGATACCAAGGGCTGTCTTCGCGTTCCAACATCCACCGCCAATCCGGCATAAAACACAGCAAAATCCATATGGGTTTACCCAAAGCACCGGCTAAGTGCGCGACAACACTATCCACGCAAATTACTAAATCTAGTTGCGATATAACGGCCGCAGTATCGGCCAAATCGTTCAAATTGTCGCTCAAATCTATCACGGGAATTTGAGTTAACAAAGTACGCTCGCCCGCCGATAATTCTTTTTGAAGACTGTAAAAACTTACACCGGGAATATCTAACAATTTCAGAAAATAGCTTAAATCGCTCGATCGCTGAAAATCCTTCAAATGTTCCGAACTTCCCGCCCACACAATCCCAACTTTGAAATTGCGCTCGGAATTTAGCGAAAATTGCCAATTCGGCGGCGGCGCTAAATAAGGAACATTGGCGGGTATATTTTCTAAATTTGTTCCCAGAATATGCGGCAAACTCATCAGCGGTGCTTGCACTTGGAAATCCGGCAATTCATTTATCCGAACCGCCACTTGTTCGATGCCAGGAATCTGTTTAAATAAACGCTTCAGTTCTTGATAGCAAGAAATGATTACTTTGCCGCCTTTTTGCTGTACAATTGCCACGTATCGCACACATTGAATCGCATCGCCCAAACCTTGTTCGCAGCGGAGCAAAATAGTTTGCCCGTTCAAATCTGAACCGTCCCAAATCGGTTGGTCAAAATTCAACCGTTGCACTTTTTTCGCCTGTTCTGTTTGCCAGCGCCACTCGTATTCTGCTAAGCCGCGCGGCAAGTCCCCACTCAACAGCAAGACTAAGCTTAAATTGAAGTGAGCTTTAACACAATTCGCATCAAGTTCGATAGCTTTACTGTAACACAAAATTGCTCGATTTACGTCTCCTAATTGTTCGACAGCACTGCCTAAATTTGTGAGAGCTTCTAGATAAGTTGGGTTCAAAGATATCGCTCGTTCCAAGCTAGAAATTGCCTGTTCTATTTTGCCGGCACCCAAGCATAACGTTCCCAGGTGATAGTGTGCTTTAGGATTGTTCGGTTCTGCTTCAATTGCACGCTCGTAAAGGCGTTCTGCATCGGCTAGCTGACATTTTGCTTGCATCGCCACACCCAAATTTACCAGCGCTGGCACGTAATTGGAATTGACAGAAAGTGCTTGATGAAAACACGCGATCGCAGTCGGCAACTCGCCCTGCTGCTGGAGTAGGGCGCCGAGATTGTTGAGAGCTTTGAGGTAAACCGGATTCAGGGCGATCGCCTTTTGAAAGCAAGATACAGCAGCGGCTATATTGCCTTGAGCTTGCAGCAAAATACCCAAGTTATTGTGCGATTGAGCGCAGTTCGGATCGATTTCGAGCGCGCGCTGATAATAGGCTGCAGCTTCGGCAAAATCGCCTGTTTGGTGCAGCGTCACTGCCAAATTAGTTGCGGCTTCTATCAAATCTGGCTGCAAAACTAAAGCATTCTTAAAATAAGCGATCGCCTCGGAAAATCTACCTTGCGATTTCAGAATATTTCCCCTATTGAACTGTTTTTTAGCTAATTCAAGTTTGGGCTGATTTTCTATTAGTGGTTGAGCTTCCTGATGGTGGAAAATTATTTCTCTGAGCGCGAAACTCGCTTGTTCTAAAACTCCTTCCCAATCTCCCGCTGTTGACTGGCGAAATAGCCGCGCCGTGGGATACCAAGGACTATCTTCGCGTTGCAACATCCACCGCCAATCCGGCACAAAACACAGAAAAATCCAGACGGGTTTGCCCAAAGCACCGGCCAAGTGCGCCACAGAAGTATCTACAGAAATCACTAAATCCAAAGCCGAGATTGCCGCCGCAGTATCGGCAAAGTCGTGCAAATAAGAGCTTAAATCGGTTACGGGCATTTGCTCTAACAAAGCGCGATCGTCGGCTGTCATTTCCTTTTGCAAACTGTAAAAATCTGCTCCGGGAATATCTAACAGTTTAGTTAACAAATTTAGCGGGAGCGATCGCACATTATTTGTGGAATTTTTAGGATTTCCTGACCACACAATTCCCACTTTCAAATTAGGAGTGTTCTGAATAGAACATTCCCCACCGGGCGGCGGAGCTAAATAAGGAACCTGGGTTGGTACAGTTTCTAAAGTTGTTCCCAGAAGGTGTGGCAAACTCATTAGCTGCGCGCGAACTTGAAAATCCGGCGCATCCTCTGGATTAACTATTAACCCATCGATTGCCGAAACTTGTGCAAACAAGCGCTGCAACTGCGGCCAACACCAAACAATTACCCTACCGCCTTTTTGCTTGACTAAATCTGCGTATCTGATAAACTGAATTGCATCGCCTAAACCCTGTTCCGGGCAAAGCAAAATAGTTTTTCCCTGCAAATCTTTGCCATCCCAAACTGGCTGCTGAAAGTTGTGGCGCGGAAACTGTTTTTGTTGCACCAGCAGTCGCCATTCGTACTCGCAAAAACCGCGCTGAAAGTCTCCCGCCATCAGCAAAGCTATACCTAAATTTAGGTGAGATTCAGGATGGCCGACATTGAATTTAACTGCTTGGCTGTAGCAGGTGACAGCATCGGCAAAGAAGCCGCGATCGTGCAAAGCACTTGCCAAACTGTTGAGGGGATTGAGATAACCGGGTTTGAGTTCGATCGCGCGACGGTAACAGTCGATCGCCTCTGCCATTTTTCCCGCTTCCTCAAAAGCTTTGCCGAGATTGTTTAAAGCTTCTGGAAAGTCGGGTTTCAGGCTCAAAGCTTGCTGATAGCAGGCGATCGCATCTTCAATTTTGCCCTGTTTCTGCAGGACAATTCCCAGATTGCAGCGAGGCTGTGCACTGGCTGGCAATTTCTGAATCGCTTGCTGGCAAAAAGCTAGAGCCCCGTCTAACTTATCTTGGTTAGACAGCAAACTTCCGAAAGCGAGATCGGTCCCGGCCAAATCCGGTTGCAGCGCCAGAGCTCGATCGTAGTATGCGATCGCCGAAGCAACTCGGCCCTGTCGCAGCGAGGCGTATGCTAAGTTGTGCAAGGCATCGAAATAATTTGGCTCGATCGCGATCGCCCGTTCGTAATTCGCGATCGCCCGTTCGTAATTCGCGCCCGCTTCCCCTTCCTCCCCTTGTTCCTCCAAAGCAATTGCCAAATTCAAATAAGCCGCAGCGCAATTAGGATTGATTTGAATCGCTTGCTCGTACAAGCTTACAGCCTCCGCCACATCCCCTTGCTCTTCTCGCAACAGCCCCAAATTAGTCAGCGCTTCCGCGCAATTCGGGTTCAAAGAAAGCGCCCGCTCGTATTCTGCGATCGCCTCTTCAGTCTCCCCTGCTTCCGCGAGGGCGCTGCCCAAATTGCTCGCAGTTTCCGCCAAATTCCGGTCGATTGCTAGGGCTTGTCGGTAATGCGCGATCGCCTCTGGGAGCCTGCCGATTTGCTGTTTGACAACGCCTAAATTGCTGTAGGCGGCTGCGTAATTAGGATCGATCGCGATCGCTCGCTCATAACATTCGATCGCACCGTCAAAGTCGGTTTGCTGCTGCTTCTGGTGGCCCAACCGAAACTCTGCATCCGCCTCTTCCGACGGCCCGGATGCAGCAGCAACAGCGCCTAGAGCTTGCGCCACCCGAGCGAAAACGCCCTCCCAGTCGCCCCGCTGATGCTGGCGAAACAGCCTTGCACTTGGATACCAAGGACTGTCTTCGCGGTCCAACAGCCACCGCCAATCCGGCGAAAACGCCAGCAAAATCCACACCGGTTTGCCCAAAGCGCCCGCCAAATGGGCGACAGCGGTATCCACGCTAATCACTAAATCCAGTTTGGCGATCGCAGCAGCAGTATCGGCCAAATCGCCAAAATGCGGGATCAAATCTACGATCGACCTTTGATTCAACAGCGCGCGCTCGGCCTCGGAAAGCTCTTTCTGCAAGCTGTAAAAACTTACCCCCGAAACGTCCAAAAGCGGCAGAAACTGACTTAAACTGCAAGAACGCTGCTTGTTTTTGCGGTGTTTTGGATTCCCAGCCCAGACAATCCCCACTTTCAAGTTGCGATCGGGCAATAGCGTAAATTCAGCACCCGCAGGCGGAGATAAATAAGCAGTATTTGCCGGTATTGTTTCCAGCTTTGTACCGAGAGCATAGGGCAAACTCAACATCGGCACTTGCACGTCAAATTCCGGCAGCGGCTCACCTTTAACTATTAGCAAATCAATGCCCTCAACCGTTGCAAACAAACGGCGCACCTGCGGGTAACAGACCACAATTACCCTACCGCCTTTATTTTTGACGATCGCAGCGTAGCGAATAAACTGAAGCGAATCGCCTAAACCTTGTTCAGCGTGCAGCAAAATAGTCTTTCCCTGCAAATCCGAACCATCCCACAGCGGCCGGTATTCTCTCGCCGAAACTGTATTTTCCCCCCCCGCTATAACACAGGAATGCCCTGTTTTAAATTCTTTAATTTGCCAGCGCCACTCATATTCGGCGAGACCATTTTCCAAATCTCCCACCAACAGCAAAGCCAAGGACAAATTCAGGTGAGCGCTAGCATGATTTGGACTTAAATGAATCGCTCGTCTGTAGCAGGCGATCGCATCTTCTACCGCGCCTTTTTCCATAAACGTCCTGCCTAAATTGTTGATAGCTTCCACAAAATCCGGCAACAATTCTAGAGCTTTGTGATAATACTCCAGCGCCTCTTCTAAATTGCCCTGTTCTTGCAATACTGTTGCTAGATTGTTGTAAGCTTCCCAGCTATGCGGCTGAATTTCCAGCGCTCGCCGATACAGCTCGATCGCCCTTACAAGTTCACCTTTTTCTTGCAGCGCCACGGCTAAATTAATCAGTGCGGGCACGAAACTCGGTTCTGCGACAAGAGCTTGTTCGTAATGTGCGATCGCCTCTTCCACTTGACCTTGTTCCTCAAAAATCTTTGCCAAGTTGTAAGCTGTTTGAGGAATATTGGGATTGAGCGCTAAAGCTTCTCGGTAATGCGGGATAGCTGCGGCCAATTCGCCCTTTTCTTGCTTGAGAAAACCAAAATTAATCCGCGCTTGGACGCAAGTTTTGTCAACAGATATTATCTCTTCGTAAAGGGCGATCGCCTCTTCCTTATCCCCTGTTTCCATTAAATGCTCTGCTTGCCGCAATAAATCCTCTAAAAAAACCGGATTATCGCCACCCGTTTCAATCGCAACAGATGTCTCAATCCCCTGCGATTGGTTAGCTGCGTAGTTTTCCGCTAGCCCTTCGTTCCCAATCACAAATATTTCTTTACTCTCTTGAACCACGCTTGCATCTGTCATTGCGAGCGCCACATTATCGAGGGAAGCCCTATGATTAGCTGTCATTGCGAGCGAAACAAAGTCAAGCGACTCTTGAGCCGACTCCTCGGAATAACTAGGAGTATTTCCCATCGAAAAAGAACTTAAAGCCGCCTGCACATCCTCAAACAATTCTTGCCAACTTTCCGGCTGACTTTGGCGGAAAAGCCTTGCAGTTGGATACCAAGGATTGTCTTCGCGCTGCAGCAGCCAGCGCCAGTCAGGAGCAAAAGAAAGCAGTACCCAAACCGGTTTTCCTAAAGCACCGGCTAAGTGCGCCACAGCCGTATCGACACTAATCACTAAATCCAGTTGAGATATTGCAGAAGCGGTATCAGCAAAGTCGATCAAATGCGGACTCAAATCCGGCACTAAGCGCTGGTTTAACAAAGTGCGATCGCTCTCGGACAAGTTTTTTTGTAAACTATAAAAAGCGATGCCCGGAACATCCAAAAATCGAATAAAATCGCTCAAGCTGCAAGAACGCTGATTGTCTTTCCGGCGCTGCGGACTCCCCGCCCAAACAATCCCTACCTTCAATTTTGCCTCAGAAGAAAGCGCAAACTTGCACTCAGCAGGGGGAGCTAAATAAGGAACATTTGCCGGTATTGTTTCCAGAGTTGTTCCCACAATTCGCGGCAAACTCATCAGCGGCGCGTGAACGTCAAATTCTGGCAAACCCTCAAAACTAACTGATAAATATTCAATGCCGGCAACAGTCGCAAACAACCGCATCAGTTCTGGATAGCAAGCCACCATAACTTTAGCGCCTCGGCTGCGAATAATCGGCGCGTAGCGAATAAACTGAATAGAATCGCCGAAGCCTTGCTCGACGTGGAGTAAAATAGTTTTCCCCTGCAAATCTGAACCATCCCAAACCGGCTGTTTAAATTGCCTCGGTTGTAGTTGCCGAGTGCGCCACCGCCACTCATATTCAGCAAAACCGCGCTGAAAATCTCCGAACAATAGCAAAATTAAACCTAATTCCAGGTGTGCGGTGGCGTTGTCTGGCTGCAATTCCAAGGCTCGACTGTGACAATAAAAAGCCTCTTGAAATTCTCCTAAATCGACCAAAGCGTCTCCGAGATTGTGAATAGCATCCACAAAGTCTGGCTTTAATTTTAATGCTTGTCTGTAGTGGGGGATTGCTGCTTTTACATTGCCTTGTTTGTGGTAAAATGCTCCTACATTGTTGTGAGCTTCGGGATTGTTTGGCTCTAGTTTTACAGCTTGCTGGTAGCAGTTGAAAGCTTCTGCTAATTTACCTTGCTGCTGCCAAACTGTTCCCAAACCCATCAGAGAATATGTCAAGTTTGGATTAATTTGTAAAGCGTTCAGGTAACAGGCGATAGCCTCGTTAAATTGTTTTTTTTCTTTAAATAAATGTGCTAAATTGTGCGCTGTTTCGTAGAGGTTGGGAGCGATTTGCAGCGCTGTTTGGTAATATAATATTGCCGAGTCAATTTCGCCGAGTTGCTGTTTTAGCCAGCCCAAATTATTGTAGGCGAGTGCGGAATTGGGCTGCATTTTGATGACTTGTTCGTAACTGGCGATCGCCCTTTGATATTCCCCTACATCCAGCAAAGCATTAGCCTTATTTAAATGTGCTTCTACCAAATCGGGGTTATGGGCGATCGCCTGTTCGTAAAAGTCGATCGCTTCGGCAATTTTTCCCTGCTGTCTCGCCGCTATTCCCAACAAACACAGCACGTTTGCTGATTCCGGCTGTACTTCTATGATTTGCCGGTACAAATTCTCAGCTTCTAACAAACGTCCCGCTTGGTGATGTTCCCAAGCTATTTTCAAAGAGTCTTCTGCACCCAATTTACAGGCTGATTTTCGCGATTTTTTTTGAGAACCCATAGTTGTTTTTATTGTTTAGGAGTTCGCTAACTTGTAATTGTCAACTTGTTCTAATTTGTTAACTCTTCCTTCCTTCTTCCCCCTTCCGTCGGATCCTTCTTCGCCCTTTTTACCCGCTCAGCTTCGCCTCGCAAGCCTTCTTCCCTCGGACTTCTACCCCAACAAACAAGCTGCGGGAAAAATCAGATATTCTAAGAAAAACAACTTCCAGATAAACTGATAAAAGGCAGCAATTTCAATTTTATCGTCCAAATTAACTTTCGCGCTCCAAAACCACATCAAACCCAAAGCCGCCAAATGAGAAACTGCCAGAAACACTAAATTAACATTAGACAATACGATCGCTCCCGCCAAAGTCGCGCCCAAATAACAAACCGTCAACACCCAGCGAGATAAATTAAAGACAGCCGGCTTGCCCAGCTCAATCGTAAACGTAGTAATATTGTATTGCTTGTCGCCTTCCATGTCCGGGATATCTTTGAAAATGGCGATCGCAAACGTAAACACCACAACAAAAACCGTCAGCACCCAAACTTCTGCAGGAATCTCAAAAGACACACTCTTCAAACTCCAGCCAGAAAAAGCGCTTTTCGCCCTTCCCAAACCCAACACCCAATTAAAGTGTAAAAATAACCCTAAATTTACGATCGCGCCCCGCACAGTAAAAATGCACAGCGCCGCCCAGAAAGGAAACCGCTTCAGCCTAATTGGCGGCAGAGAATAAGCAGTTCCAATCGCCAAACTAACGCCAACAGTAGCCAGCAAAAACGGGCCTTGTAAAACAGCAGTCAAAATTGCTAGAATTCCCGTAGCAATTACAATTAATTCCCCGGTTTTCCGAGAAAACACTCCCGAGGCGATCGGCAAATACGGCTTATTAATTTTATCAATCTCAACATCTTCTAACTGGTTCAATCCCACAATATAAATATTGCCGCAAATGCAAGCCAACCAAGCCAAAGCTAGGGGGGCAACTACAGGATTCACAAACAGCCGCGCGCTTTGGGCGATCGCGTACAAAGCCAATACACTCAAGCTAGTACCCACAATTGTGTGCGGTCGAGAAAACTCCCAAAATGCCCTCACCCAGCTTTGCGGGCCCGAGCCATTTTTATCAATCCAAGACTTGCCAATCGCATCATTACTCATAAATCTAAAATGCCCCCAAATAATTTTTGACTCGTTAATTTTTACTCATTTGACTCGTTTCCTGGCTTTGCCCCTTGATGACAATTCTAAGACTGAAGCCCATAATAATTTTCCCTTTTAGTCGAGTCTCGATCCCCCTAAATCCCCCTTAATAAGGGGGACGTTGAGAAAAATCTTGTCCCCCCCTTATTAAGGGGGGTTAGGGGGGATCGAGACCTCGATCCAAACCAGAGAGACGGTTGGTTTAACATTAAATTATCACCAATGGACTTTGCCTGATAAGCAGTTAAATAATTAATCCGTGTATCGGTGCCAAAATCCGTGTCGTGTTTTTAGCCGCTCGCGAAGTCGAAGGGCCTTCCTTCAACTTTATTTTACAGCACAAATCAGCCCGAAACGAATCAATCCGCTCTGATATCCACGGCTCATCAATCCGAGAGCAAGTGCAGCTTGAATAGTCGTCCAACCGCTCGTGAGCAAACCCCAAATCGCGCTCGGAGTCAAAGCAGAATCGATCACCACATCCCAAAAAGGAGCAACAGCTTTTGACCAATCAGCGGTGCGAATACTTGTCAAAGGCAAACTGCGGACAATTTCCTCGTATTCCGGCAAAGAAATCACATAAGGCAAAGCATAAACCCGGTAAATTTCTGCCAATTCCTTTCTCTCTTCATCAGTTAACTCTCCCGCCGTTTCTCCCACCGGGCGGTGACACCAAGTTGCCAAAATCAAAGTTCCTCCCGGCTTGAGCACGCGGCAGCATTCCTGCAAAAACTTAATTTTGTCGGGCATATGTTCGCCACTTTCGAGGGACCAAACCAAGTCGAATGACTCGTCAGGAAAAGGCATATTCAAAGCATCGGCTACCAAAAAATTCACATTGCTTTGAGCATCGGCAATTTTAGCCCGTTCGGTCGCTCTGTTGGCCTGTACCGGACTCAGAGTAATTCCGGTAGCTGTAACGCTAGCGCCCGTTTTATCTTGTGCGGGCGATCGGCTAAAATCAGGATCTGCCCCACCATCCGACTTTAAATTATTGTCAGCGATCGAACTAAACTTTTGAGTCAAATAAAGCGTGCTGCCGCCGATCCCACAACCGACATCGAGAATGCGGTAAGATTCACAGAGTGCCTTCTCTGACGGTACTCCAGCCCAGCCCAGCAGTTCTTCTATCAAATCTATCTGAGCCTGTCGGCGCTCTTTTTTCAAATTGCCATCCGGGCCGTAGTAACCGTGGTGCATATGTTCGCCCCACACCTGCTCCCACAAACCGCTAGAAGCGTCGTAGAGTTGCTGAATTTGCTGGTAAAGTGTTGATGTCATCGCCGGATCGCAAGTTATTAAAGGAATTCTACCGTTATTTTCCCGATGTTGTCATCAAATTGTGCGATTTGAGTTCGATCGGTCGCAGGCATTCGCCAGACACAGATGTCCTGATTTCAAGGCCGAGGATCGATTTGTGGGTTCCCTCTAAAATCTAAAATCTCCAATCTAAAATCTAAAATCGAATGACTGTCTCGCGAACCATTGCTTTGGGCTTTCTCGCCGTCATCACCGCAGGTGCTCTATTACTGATGATGCCCTTTTCCAAAATTGATGGAACTTGGAGCGATCCAATAACAGCACTGTTTATGTCTACTTCCGCTGTCTGCGTCACCGGCTTAGCGGTTGTGGATATCGGAAAATATTACTCTTTTTGGGGGCAACTGTTCCTAGTTTTACTGGTGCAAATAGGAGGCTTGGGCTACATGACAGCCACGACTTTCTTGCTGCTGTTATTGGGCCGCCGCTTTGGCTTGAAAGACAAAGTTGCCCTGCAACAATCTCTCGATAAATCTGGGCTAGCCGGTGTAGTGCAACTCGTGCAGTCAATTCTAGCAACAACCCTTTTGTTTGAATTAACTGGAGTGTTTTTGCTGATGTCGGTTTTCGTCCCCAAATACGGATTTAAAGACGGTGTGTGGTCTGCTATATTTCACAGCGTTAATTCCTTTAACAACGCTGGTTTTAGCCTGTATACCGATAATTTTATCGGCTACGTCACTTCGCCTATGGTTAACTTCACTGTCGGCGGTTTAATCATATTTGGGGGAATCGGCTATCAAGTAATTATGGAAATGTACCTCTGGCTGCGCGATCGCTTCAAGAAAAGCCCTATCTGCACAGTTTTTTCCCTCAACTTCAAAGTAGTTACCAGTACAACGGCTGTCCTTTTAATTTTAGGAACCCTAGCCTTTTTGGTGCTGGAATACAACAACCCAGCAACTTTCGGCCCTCTAAATTTTCCTCAAAAGGTGATGGCAGCTTGGTTTCAATCTGTTACTCCCCGCACGGCGGGATTCAATACAATTGAGATTGGCCAAATGAGCGAAGCCGGGCTATTTCTAACCATCGCGCTGATGTTTATCGGCGCCAGTCCTGGCAGCACCGGCGGCGGAATCAAAACCACAACTTTTAGGATCTTGTTTTGCTGTAGCACAGCAGTTCTCGAAGGCCAGGAAGAGGTGGAGTGCTATCAGCGTCAAATCCCACCAGCACTGATTCTGAAAACCATTAGCGTAGTCTTCGGTTCCCTGTTGGTCGCGTTCACATCTGCAATTTTAATCGAGCTGACCAATCCCCAAGTAGAATTTATCGAAGCGCTGTTTGAAGCAGTTTCAGCTTTTGGCACGGTCGGCCTTTCCACAGGGATTACAGCCAAGATTTCAGCGATCGGTAAGTTGATTTTGATTGCTACAATGTATGTAGGTCGGGTTGGCGTGCTGCTGCTGATGAGTGCTGTATTCGGCGACCCAAAACCCAGGTCTTTTAAGTATGCTGAGGAAAGTTTGTTAGTTGGATAACAAAATCCTGCTTACTTGCTGATAATCTAAACAATGGGTGACAACCCAAATCAACTTTTACTACTTACCCAAAAATCAAAAGGAGGCGGCGCTGTCTCTGCTAAAATTTAAACAGCAAGACGCTCAGCGCTGGAGATTCAGTGAACCTGTCATCTTTGAAATTTTTTCGCAGTTTGCGCTCGGAAAACAAGCAGTTTGCAGTTATTGGTTTGGGACGCTTTGGCAAAGCAGTGTGCTCCACTCTGCACGGCTTGGGTTACGAAGTCCTGGGAGTTGACTCGGACGAAACAAAAGTAACTCAAGCTTTGACCGATCGTATTTCTTCTCACGTTTTGCAGTTAGATTCTACTGAGCCTAGCGCTCTGGCGGAAGCAGGTATATTTGAATTTGAAACAGTGATTGTGGCGATCGGCAATTACCTAGCAGAAAGCATTACCACCACCCTAAACCTTAAGGAAGGCGGGGTAACTTACGTAATAGCCAAAGCTTCTTCGGAAACTCACTTAAAACTTTTGAAAAAAGTCGGCGCCGATCATGTAGTTTTTCCCGAACGAGAAATGGGCTGCTCTTTGGCCCGGATTCTGACAAGACCAAGCATCTTAGAACGCTTTGACCTCGACCCAGATCACAGTATCGTTGAGTTGCTCGTTCCTGAAAAGTTTGACGGCAAAACCATCTCGGATTTGGAGCTCCGGCACAGGTACGGTTTGAACTTGCTAGCAGTCAGTCGCGCCGACAAGTTCGAGATCAATCCGCAGCCAAACGAACGCTTGAGAAGGGGCGAGGTAATGGTAGTAATTGGTTCTAATAAAGATATCAATCGCTTGCCAATTTAACAGCTCGCCATTTTACGGACATTTAGGAGCAAGGTGCGCCCGCGCACCCTGCAAACTTGGAAAATTTCTGAAATGATACTCTCTTAAAAAAAAGATAGACACCCCGATCGCCCTGCCGCAAGTTTCTTAAACGCAAGCTTGGAAAATTCAGCCGACGTTCAAGATTTTTTGCAGGTAAGCTTTGCCCCAAACTAGCACCGCCAAGACAAGAGCGAGTTCAACAGGCCAAGGACACACCGCCACCAACCAAATTAACGAAAACACTCCAATAATTGCAGCTATGGGAGCCGGAATCCCGTCTAGCGTTCTGTTGTCAGTCCCGGCAGTCACCCACCAAGCAATCAAGCAGAGCGTCAACGGAATCAAGCAACTTGCGATCATGATTTTTACCCCGTCAATTTTTTTACATCTGGCATCTGAGCCTATGGTAACAATACATCAAAAATTCGGAAATGCACCATTAATTGCGATATAATTTAAGGTTAAGTCATTCATCCCCTGGGGTGATAGATTTTGTAATTTTTAGCTTCGCATCTCTCTGAAGGCAGATGTAGGTTGGCATCAGGCAGGATTTTGGGATTTTTAGTTGGTGCCGCAGTGCTTTCTATCTTGAGATGGATTGCGATGCGCCGAGCTCTGCAAGTTATACTACTGAGGATTGCAGTCAGTTACTGTAGAGGGTGCATCAATGCTGGGCAAATTTTTTCGGAAGCCAGAATTAGAAAACAGCGATCGCGTCCCCCCGGGTCAATACCTCGCCAACGGCTTTCCCGTGCTGACCTACGGCGATACACCCTCGGTCAGCATTGAGAGTTGGGAATTTAAAGTCTGGGGATTGGCAAAACCCAAAACCTTCACTTGGTCGGACTTCCAGGCCATGCCCCAAAGTAACTTTACTGCGGATTTTCACTGCGTCACCCGCTGGTCAAAACTCGATGTGCAGTGGACGGGAGTCAAAGTCACAGATTTCATGAAATACACAGAAGTCGATCCGAAAGCTGTGCACGTCCTGGAACACTGCTACGGCGGCTATACCACTAACATTGCGATCGCCGACTTACAGAGAGAAGAAAACTTTTTCGCCCACACCGTTTTCGGCGAACCCCTATCCCCAGACCACGGCGGCCCAATGCGGCTGGTAGTTCCCCACTTGTACGCCTGGAAAAGCGCTAAATGGATTAACGGGCTGGAGTTTACAGAAACCGAAGAACTCGGTTTTTGGGAACGCAACGGCTACCATCGGCGGGGCGAACCTTGGGCCGAGGAACGCTACAGCGGTCTTTTTTGATGCGGTCGATCGCGAGCAAGGACTTGCCCACAGCTTCTATATACCGTATTTGTTGAGAGGAAATCCACTCTTTTAGCAATTCAATATTCTCCCATTTCATCTCGTCGATCGCATCTTTGGGAGAACTCACGGCGTGGGATATATTTAATTTAACCAAAAGACGTAAACCCAACGATCGCAGTTGGTACGTAATTTACCCGATCGATAAACTTGTTTAACTCCCATACGCAAATCCCAAAAAACAAATATTCCCAGTTTGTGGTTAATAGAAAACTCTTGTAACTGTGAGTGGGCAAGGGTTTCACTGCATTTATACTTAAATGTTGGCCGTTGAGGATTTAGACTTGAGAATCAAATAAAAAATTAGCATAAGCCCGATCCAAATCAGTTTGGCTGCTCCGCGCTCCCAAGCCCGCGAATTCAAGGTTTCAAGCCACAATCTTTATAATTATTTGGTTTGTATTTTTACGGGGCGATCGCCCTGCAAGCAGATTCGAGCGAGAGCATTTGTGAAGGATGTGTAAAGGCTTGATAAAGAATCTGTAAAAATTCACATAAAATGCAAAAAATACCAACAAAGTATCGGATAATAAAATTATTACAGACCATCTCACAAACGGAACAGATTATGAATACCAAATTCTTATCCGCCCTAACAGCTACCGCAGCCGCCACCGCTCTGTTTAGCGTCGCAGCTCCAGCTCAGGCAGCGTCCTTTGGTACCGGGGGCATCACATTCGCGGAAGATACAACTGTCAAGTTTAACTTCCTAGGAAGTCACGGTATGTACCAATCCTCTTTGGGAATCTACGATGTGAAGAACTCGATGCCCACTCTAATTCAAACCCTGTTTACGGAAACTAAACGCTCAGACAACGGCCGGCGTAACGAATGGCAAGGAACTCTGGGCAATACAGTCTTGGAGGGCGAGCAAGTATTCACATTCCTGGCAAATAGAATTTACACTTTGGGACTCAACAGTGGCTACGACGGCAGTGTCTACTCGACCTCAACCTTGAACACCGGCAGCGGCGGCACCCAGCAAGCCGTGTTCGGCCCCCCATCAGTGTGGGACGGGGTAAGCCTGTCAAGCACGAGGCGCTTCCCAGATCCCGAACAATTCACCAACGGACTGTCTGCTCTGTTTAATGGAGGCGCGCTAATCTCCTTCGACGATCGCGGTAACGGCTGGGACGCAGACTTCCAAGACTTCACACTGACCGCAGAAGCAGTTCCGGAACCAATGACGATGACTGGTTTGGCTCTCGGTTTGGGTGGCTTGGTTGCAGCGCGCCGCCGCCGCCGCGGTAGCAATACAGCTTCATAATTTTTTTAACTAGAACAATCTGCTCAATTACGTTTGACCAAAAAGCCAGACGCAAGCCCCTAGCTTGAGACAGGGGGATAAGTCGGTAGGGACTTTTAAGTCCGGTGAAACGATCGTGTTGCTAAAACCACGGTGGTAGAATAGCCATAACCAATTGTGCAAAGTAAGAATAACCTTCAACCCATTGAAATATCCTAGAGGGTGAGCAACCCCGCCAACGGACACATCCGATTGATTCGGAATAGTGAAAGGGCAAATAATGCCAGGATAGGGATGTTTCAACCTTAAAAACAGGAAGGAGTAAGAAGTATGCGCGAATCAGAACGAGTGTTCTTTGAGTGAGTAGAGGGATATTTGAATTTCCCCTTGTCGCCTTGAAGGTGGGCAAGAATCCCCCGGCTTTAGACCTGGGGAGGTTCAAAAAATAGAATACTATTTGCAGGCGCGCTAATGGGAAATCGGCTCGCCTTTTGCTTGATTTGAAAAGTCAGAAGCAAGAAGTCAGAGGGAAGTTCGGCAACGCAGCAGTGTACGGGATTTAACAGATTTAACGGATGGATGTTGAGGGAAGAAGTCAAGAGTGAAGAAGTCCGAGGGGAGAAAGAGAATTTTTCCCACTCTCCCACTCTCCCACTCTCCCACTCTCCCACTCTCCCACTCTCCCACTCTTCCCCTCTCCCAACTCAAAACTCAAAACTCACTCACGGTCAAGTGTTCGTGAGTACAAAGTCACTGGTACGGGTGGAGGAATTTTAATCTCTGCGCGGACGCACGCTACTTTAATCGCCACCACAGCCCTGGTTTTTGTCCGCCGCACCTGTGGTTGCGGCAGCGTCCAATAGCGGACAATAAGATGCAAAGAACCATCGTTAAGGCCTGAAGTATCAACTTCTGGAGTTGGTTGCGAAAAAACGCCTTCGACTTCGGAAATAGCTTTAACCAAGGTTTAAATTGCTCGGGAAGGTCGGTATCGGAGGCTAAAATTAAAGGCAGGTCTGTTCGCCTTTGTGGCATGGCTGTGAGTACCGGCACTGAATTGGTAAATAGGGCTTGCTGAATCAGTTGTCCAAGTAAACACTCTATGGGTAGTCTGAGCAAAAAAAGGTGTACGAGTGCAAGAAAAACAGCTAAAACAGCTTAGGAACCCTTGCATCACCACGCGCGATCGTGTACAGAAAAGCTGATCTTGCTCCCCACTCACCCTCCGACTTTGAACTGCCTTTTGGAGGGAAGTTGTCAGCAGATAACCGTTGGGTAAAGATGGCCCAAGTAATACCGTGGTCAGAATTTGAATCAGAATATGCCTTTATGTTGATGGAGTTGTAGCGGTTTCAAGTCCTAAACGGGGATAGTTGGCTTCTCCGTTTAACTTAGCTTGAGGGCGATCGCTCGTTTGCTGGCAAGGGATACTAATCCCTATCAATCAGAGATTGTAAATTTTTATCAACTTCAGCATAAGTTACATTATTATCTGTTTTAATTTTCTAATGGTGGCAGTATTGACATCAAAACAAGGTTCGTGTATGTTGCCAATGACGCCGAGTTGAGACTTGAATTGTCCAATCAGCAAGAGTTTATGTAATACAGGGAGAAAAATATGTCGAATTTGAAAAAAATTATGGGTACAGGAGCTGTAGTTACAGTTCTATTTGCAGCACCAATAACTGTTATTAATCAACCAACGCCAGCTCTATCACAATCTGAACGATCGGCTTTAATGGCCAGGGGATCGACTCCAGTTGGTAATACTGCTTGGCAGCAATATTCAGATGGAGAAAGTATTTTTGTAGATGTAGATACAAGCTCAGCAGGATTTACAACCACACCAATCTACATTACCTCTTTAGGTGGACTTGGTTATCATTGGGCAACTACAGGCGCTACATCAATTTATGTTCCTACACCAACAGGTTTTAGAGTATATGTACGTTTTGCTCGTGCAGATTGGTCAGCTGCATTAACACCTGCATTCGCTAATCAAAACCAATGGCATATAAATTGGATAGCAGTTCCAAAATAAATTTAGGATTCTACTGTGTTTGGTAGATTCGTAATTTCCGGCGTTCCTAAAATTGGCGATATTGGTGCTACGTCGGAAAAAACTCTTATGCTGACGAAGCTGTAGCAGTTCCAAGCCCAGGGCCAGAAAATACTAAAAACTTCCCCACAGAAATGGGTGCAGCAGCTTTCATCATTTCGGATGGCGTTGGGGCCATTAATCATTAAGGAAAAATTAGGAAGGATCTCAGCAAGAAACAGTAGAACAAATCCGGGAAAAACCCTATCTGCAATACTTTATCGGTCAATCAACCTACAGTAATGAGCTACCATTTGACCGACCACTATTAGTTCAGTTTCGACTGGCGTTTCAGTGCGAACCTAATTAATAAAGTGAACGAACGAATGGTGAATAAAATGCGCGAAATCACCGCAGGCAAACCAGAAAAAAAAGGATTCGGACGCTACAAATGAGTCACCCAATCGAGGAAAATTCATTATAGATGCGACCTGCACCCCAGCCGACCCACCGCTATCCGACCGACTTAGAACTATTAAACTTTGCCAGACTTCACACCGAAAAAATCATATACATCCTCTATAAACATAGAAAAGGGAAATTCCATAAAAAACCAATAACCGACGGTAATCTAGCAATAATTTACTCCTTAGTAGTAGCAAAACAAAGACGACTCTCCCGAAACAAAAGAAGAAAAGCCATTCAAAAACAACTCTAATATATCAAAAGAAACTTAGCTCATATTGAACAGCTAATCGAGTTAGGTGCGTCCCGAGGAAGTCTGAAGAAAAAGCAAGATAAAACCCTGCTAGTCGTCGCCCAAGTCTATCGCCAACAGCAGTGGTTATTTGAAAATAAAAAACAGAGCATAGAGGATAGAATAGTAAGTTTAAGCCAACCCCACATCCGTTCCTATGTCGCGAGGAGAAGCCGGAAAAAGCCTTTACCTAGCCAGACGGGAAACCCCACACTATACCGTTTCGGTTAGTGTAGGATGAGAGGCGCGTGAGACTCCTGATTTCACCTATTCATGACCTCACAAGCATAGCGGGCGAGGAATGAACAGGTGGATGACGACATCAAAGCACAACAAGTATCTTTATTTTATAGGTTAATTTTGTTGTTCGATATAATTATTTAATTGCTTGACATAGTGCAGTAT
>NZ_JANMZH010000623.1:0-1378 GCF_031383065.1 Microcoleus sp. OTE_8_concoct_300
CCATTAGTCACAAGTTAAGCTAAAAGCACTATTGTCAATGAGTAAAATTACTCATCTTTTACCTGTTGACCCAATTAAAATATGACTCCATTTGTTCCTTTATTGTTGAAAAAAAATTGTTCGGGACTTCTTTGAGTTCCAGGGAAAGGAGAAATAATTAGCCTGACATGAGGTTTTCGCCGTCGCTTAACAATCCCTAAATCTTGATTTTTATCGGCGGCAAAATACTTAACTAAGTCCGAAGCTAATCCTTTTTGATAGGCAACAGAGAAATGATACATACCGCGATAAATCATTTCTAATGAAATCCGTTCAATTGGTACTCCTAATTCATCTGCAATAGCATCTCCTAAGTCTACTAAAATCGCATAAAATAGCCAAGTACCCCAGATTTGGAGCTTGATTCCGTTTAACGAACCTGTCCATAAATAGCTGAGATTTAGTAATCTTTTTACTAGGCAAAATGCCTCTTCAATTCGCCAGCGTCTTTGATATAAATCTGCTACTACATAGGGGGGTAATATTTCGGGTTCTTGGACACTTGTTAGATAAGAACGCCAGGAAGTCTGGGAGCGAATCTGTACTAATCTTATAGTTAAAGCTGGTGTCTTTTTTGTCCCTGCACCTATTTTAATTATCTAGTCTTTGACATCATAGGTATTTGTTAATACCCGCTCTACCTGATAAGATGCACCTTTCTTGATTCGAGTGATAAATCCAATTTCTTGGTCTATTAGTTTTGACCAAAAAGCGAAGTGATAGAAGCCTCTGTCCAATAACAGCAAAGTTTTTGGCTTAACTGTTTTTAGTAAATCTTCTTCCCAATTAGTATCTGCTTGTTTCGGATTTTCCCCAAACCAAATTTCTTCGGGAAGATGAGTTACTAGGTCTATAATTACTCCCATTTTTCCGGCTAATTGACCAATCGGTACATCTGACAAACTTTGTAGCTTCTTAAATAATGCTTCTAATGTTGACCCGTCAGCTATCCAGATATTTTCCAAGTTTTTTAAGGCAAATTGTACGCTATCCGGTAGTGGTCTTGATTTTCTCATCAACCATTCCCGACGAAAATGAGGCAGTAATTCTTTAAATACTTTTTCAAATAAAACTGCGGGAAAAGTTAAAAATATGAGTGATAATGCTTGTTGACTAATTTCAGACGGCTCACACCATAAAAATCCTTCTCTATTTAATAATCTAGTTAATTCTGTTACTCCTGCTACATTTCGCCATAAAAGACTTAATATTGCTGCCATCATTAATGGTAGTGTCAGAATCCTATCTCTTAAATTTAGTTGGCGATAAAAAGTTTTTTGAGCAGCCATTGCTGGAATTAATAAATCTTCCAGGTGATTCGCAATCGCTTCATTTTCTA
>NZ_JANMZH010000651.1:0-4187 GCF_031383065.1 Microcoleus sp. OTE_8_concoct_300
GGACTTTCCAAT
The DNA here is from genome assembly GCF_031383065.1 of Microcoleus sp. OTE_8_concoct_300. Classification (NCBI taxonomy): domain Bacteria; kingdom Bacillati; phylum Cyanobacteriota; class Cyanophyceae; order Oscillatoriales; family Microcoleaceae; genus Microcoleus; species Microcoleus sp. OTE_8_concoct_300. The sequence continues at coordinate 13 of NZ_JANMZH010000651.1, forward strand.
GATAATTATGGTGATTTGTGTCCTAATTTGGTAGCTATAATTTTCGGAACTGTAAAGTTTTATGGTTTAGTTTGTGGTTGCCACTTACAGATAGACGCTGGTTTGAGCGGGCAAGTTTTGGGAGCGATCGGATTTCCGCTGAGGTAGAGATCAGTCAGGTTAGTCAAGGATTGTAGCGGTTTGATGTCCCTGATTTGATTGTTGTCGAGGACGAGCCAATTCAGGTTAGTCAAGGATTGTAGCGGTTTGATGTCCCTGATTTGATTGTTTTTGAGACTGATCAAAATCAGCTTAGTCAAGGATTGTAGCGGTTTGATGTCGCTGATTTTATTGTCGCCAAGGCCGAGCAAAGTCAGGTTAGTCAAGGATTGTAGCGGTTTGATGTCGCTGAGAAGATTTTTCTCGAGGCCGAGCAAAGATAGTTGAGTCAAGGATTGTAGCGGTTTGATGTCGCTGATTTTATTGTTGTCGAGGACGAGCCAAGTCAGCTTAGTCAAGGATTCTAGTGGTTTGATGTCGCTGATTTGATTTTTTTCGATATCGAGCCGAGTCAGGTTAGTCAAGGATTGTAGCGGTTTGATGTCGCTGATTTTATTGTTGTCGAGGTCGAGTTCTGTGAGACTCGAAAGTTTCCGATTAGCCGCATTGCACTCAGTAGTCTTTGCTTTCTGCAACAGCAACTCAACAGTACGTTTAGCTTCAGGACTCAAATCAGCTTTTTGGCGACACCAGTCAGCAAATGTTCGTCTACTGTTTCCCGATCGCGTTTCTGCTGCTTTGGCAGACAGTCCATTTGCAGATAATGCTAGGATCGCACAGCAAGCAAGTGCGATCGACTTTTGTAACTTCATGTGTTTGTGTGCAACTATGAGTGTCATAATCCTTTACCTCTAATTTTCCCAACTGTAAAGTTTTAGCATTTAATTTCAGCGTTCCCAATCACAGATAGACTCTGGCTTGAGTGGGCAAGTTTTGGGAGCGATCGGATTTCCGCCAAGACCTACTAAAGTCAGGTTAGTCAAGGATTGTAGCGGTTTGATGTCGCTGATTTGATTGTCGCCAAGGCCGAGATGAGTCAGGTTAATCAAGGATTGTAGCGGTTTGATGTCGCTGATTTGATTTTTTTCAATGCCGAGCACAGTCAGGTTAGTCAAGGATTGTAGCGGTTTGATGTCGCTGATTTGATTGTTGTTGAGGACGAGCCAAGTCAGGTTAGTCAAGGATTCTAACGGTTTGATGTCGCTAATTTGATTGTTGTTGAGACTGATATCAGTCAGGTTAGTCAAGGATTCTAGCGGTTTGATGTCGCTGATTTGATTGTTGTTGAGGACGAGATCAGTCAGGTTAGTCAAGGATTCTAGCGGTTTGATATCGCTGATTTGATTGTTGCTGAGGGCGAGCTGGGTGAGACTCGAAAGTTTCTGATTAGCCGCATCGCACTCAGTAGTTTCAGCGTACTGCAACAGCAACTCAACAGTACGTTTAGCTTCAGGACTCAAATCAGCTTTTTGGCGACACCAATCGGCAAATGTTCGTCTACTGTTTCCCGGTTGCGTTTCTGCTGCTTTCGCAGACAGTCCACTTCCAGATAATGCTAGGATCGCACAACCTGTAAGTGCGATCGACTTTGGTAAGTTCATGTGTTTGTGTGCAACTATGAGTGTCATAATCTTATACCTCTAATTTCCCCAACTGCAAAGTTTGAGCATTTAATTTCTGGGTTCCCACTTACAGATAGACTCTGGCTTGAGTGGGCAAGTTTTGGGAGCGATCGAATTTCCGCTGAGGTAGAGCCAATTCAGTTGAGTCAAGGATTGTAGCGGTTTGATGTCGCTGATTCGATTGTTGTCGACCGCGAGCGCAATCAGGTTAGTCAAGGATTGTAGCGGTTTGATGTCGCTGATTTGATTGTCGCCAATGCCGAGCAAAGTCAGGTTAGTCAAGGATTGTAGCGGTTTGATGTCGCTGATTTGATTTTTTTCAATGCCGAGCAAAGTCAGGTTAGTCAAGGATTGTAGCGGTTTGATGTCGCTGATTTGATTGTTGTCGAGGACGAGCCAAGTCAGGTTAGTCAAGGATTCTAGCGATTTGATGTCGCTGATTTGATTGTTGTCGAGGACGAGCCAAGTCAGGTTAGTCAAGGATTCTAACGGTTTGATGTCGCTAATTTTATTGTTTTCGAGGCTGAGATGAGTCAGGTTAGTCAAGGATTCTAGCGGTTTGATGTCGCTGATTTGATTGTTGTTGAGGGAGAGCCCAGTCAGGTTAGTCAAGGATTCTAGCGGTTTGATGTCGCTGATTTGATTGTTGTCGAGGTCGAGTCCTGTGAGACTCGAAAGTTTCCGATTAGCCGCATCGCACTCAGTAGTCTCAGCTTTCTGCAACAGCACCTCAACAGTACGTTTAGCTTCAGGACTCAAATCAGCTTTTTGGCGACACCAATCGGCAAATGTTCGTCTACTGTTTCCCGGTTGCGTTTCTGCCGCCTTCGCAGACAGTCCATTTCCAGATAATGCTAGGATCGCACAACAAGTAAGTGCGATCGGCTTTTGTAACTTCATGTGTTTGTGTGCAACTATAAGTGTCATAATCTTGTACCTCTAATTTCCCCAATAGTAAAGTTTGAGCATTTAATTTCAGGGTCCCCACATACAGATAGACTCTGGCTTTAGAGGGCAAGTTTTGGGGGCGATCGGATTTCCGCTAAGACCGAGCTCGGTCAGGTTAGTCAAGGATTCTAGCGGTTTGATGTCGCTGATTTTATTGTTGCTGAGGTCGAGCTCCGTCAGGTTAGTCAAGGATTCTAGCGGTTTGATGTCGCTGATCTGATTGTCGAAGAGCCAGAGCGTAGTTAGGTTAGTCAAGGATTCTAGCGGTTTGATGTCGCCCAGAAGATTGTTGCTAAGGTAGAGATGAGTCAGGTTAGTCAAGGATTCTAGCGGTTTGATGTCGCTGATTTGATTGTTGTCGAGGTTTAGTGCCGTGAGACTCGAAAGTTTCAGATTAGCCGCATCGCACTCAGTAGTCGCTGCTTCCTTCAACAGCACCTCAACAGTATGTTTAGCTTCAGGACTCAAATCAGCTTTTTGGCGACACCAGTCAGCAAATGTTCGTCTACTGTTTTCCGATCGCGTTTCTGCGGCCTTGGCAGACAGTCCATTTGCAGATAATGCTAGGATCGCACAACAAGTAACTGCGATCGACTTTGGTAACTTCATGTGTTTGTGTGCAACTATAAGTTTCATAATCTTGTACCTCTAATTTCCCCAACAGTAAAGTTTGAGCATTTAATTTAAGGGTTCCCACTTACAGATAGACTCTGGCTTGAGTGGGCAAGTTTTGGGAGCGATCGGATTTCCGCTGAGGGGAATCTCAGTCAGTTTAGTCAAAGATTCGAGCGGTTTGATGTCGCTGATTTGATTGTTGCTGAGGGATATCATAGTCAGGTTAGTCAAGGATTCGAGCGGTTTGATGTCGCTAATTTTATTGTTTTCGAGGAAGAGATTCGTCAGGTTAGTCAAGGATTGTAGCGGTTTGATGTCGCTGATTTGATTGTTGTCGAGATCGAGATAAGTCAGTTTAGTCAAGGATTCTAGCGGTTTGATGTCGCTGATAGAATTGTCGCTAAGAGCGAGGTGTGTCAGGTTAGTCAAGGATTCTAGCGGTTTGATGTCGCTGATTTTATTGTTGCTGAGGACGAGCCCAGTCAGTTTAGTCAAGGATTCTAGCGGTTTGATGTCGCTGATTTGATTGCCGTTGAGCTCTAGCGAAGTCAGGTTAGTCAAGGATTCTAGCGGTTTGATGTCACCGATTTGATTGAAGTTGAGCTCTAGCGAAGTCAGGTTAGTCAAGGATTCTAGCGGTTTGATGTCGCTGATAGAATTGTCGCTAAGAGCGAGCCAAGTCAGGTTAGTCAAGGATTCTAGCGGTTTGATGTCGCTGATTTGATTGTTTTCGAGGCTGAGCAAATTCAGGTTAGTCAAGGATTCTAGCGGTTTGAGGTCGCTGATTTGATTGTTGGTGAGGAAGAGCAAAGTCAGGTTAGTCAAGGATTCCAATGGTTTGATATCGCTGATTTTATTGTCCACGAGGTCTAGTTGTGTGAGACTCGAAAGTTTCAGATTAGCCGCATCGCACTCAGTAGTCCCTGCTTCCTTCAACAGCACCTCAACAGT
>NZ_JANMZH010000200.1:0-3550 GCF_031383065.1 Microcoleus sp. OTE_8_concoct_300
TTTTGGCAATCTCTGGATAAGAGTGTCCTTCCCAAGCCTGCCGCAATACCAGTATGTGAATATCGTTGAGATGCTCTTGTTTGAGAACTGAGTCGAGGAAAATCAGTGCTTCGTCGATCGTCATTTATTTAAAATTATCGGATGTGTTAGCGCAAGGGTCGTGGTTCCTGTCCCCAATTGCAGAAATTTAAGCAGCTATACTTAAAAAGTATAGCATATTTTGCACTCAGGATATAACTATTTATAACTTTTGATCACTGACGCGATCGGCGCATCCGGGTTATTTTTGAATCAAGGTAGATTGTAAGGATTAAGGTGAAAAATAGTTGTATGATTCTCTGAGTTTATTTAACCCTAAAAATTTAGTTGAGCAAAAAAATGTCAAATCAAACCTACTCCATTATTGACTTAGGCACACTGGGCGGCTCAGAAAGTCGAGCTTGGGCGATTAATAAAAACGGTCAAGTAGTTGGTGATGCTCAGACGGGTAGCGGACAGTTCCGTGCTTTTCAATTCACTGATATTAACACCAACCAGCTAGTAGACCCTGGTGAAATGCAAGATCTTGGCATAGTGGGCAACGCATCCGAAAGCCGTGGACGCGATATTAACAATAACGGTCAAGTGGTCGGTTTTCTCACAACCAGCACTGGGAGTACCAGAGCTTTCCTGTGGAACAGTACCAGCGGAATGCAAGAGCTTACAGGAAGTAGCAACTCTGCACTCAGTATCAACAACAATGGTGTAGCAGTTGGCTTTTTCAAAGTTAACCAATTTCAATTTCACGCTAGCCGTTGGCAAAACGCTCAGGCTTTTCCCCTAATCACGCCAATCGATAAAAGTAGTTGGGCTACTGGCATTAACGACAGCGGTCAGATAGTTGGCTATACAGATATAAACGGCAATCCTATTCGCGCCTTTCTTTATGAAAGCGGAGAAATGAAAGATGCGCGTGACTTAGGCACGCTGAATAGCACTTCAACAACAAGAGCTTGGGACATTAATAATCAGAGCCAAGTCGTAGGTCAATCTGGCAGCAAGGCATTCTTTTGGAGTAGCAATGGTGGGATAAAAGACCTGGGTTCTTTAGGCAGCGGTAGCAGCCAAGCTTTAGCGATTAACAACCAAACTCAAGTAGTTGGTAAATCAAACGATAGCGCTTTTATTTGGAGCGACAGCAACAGCAACGGGCAGTCAGATCCAGGTGAGATGACTGACCTCAATACTTTGATTCCTTCAAATGCTGGGTGGAGTCTCACAGAAGCACAAGATATCAACGATGCTGGTCAGATTGTAGGAACAGGTATTATCAATGGTCAAACTCATGCTTTTCTTCTGACTCCAATTCCTTCTTCTCCCGTCGATCTGTCAGTCAATTTGGATAAGGGCAGTGAAAAAGATAAGACAGTAATTACTGTGAAAGCAAAAACTCTCAGTGCAGTGAATAGCGATCGTGCAGTCACTGTTACTTTAACTGGGACTGCTACAGAAAAAGATTTTACCGCTCCACCAATCCCTAAACAAATTATAATTCCAAAAGGGCAGACCGAAGGTTCTTTCATTGTCACAATTGAAGATGATCCCCTAGTAGAAGGAACGGAAACTGCCACCTTCACTATCAGCAATCCCTCTGCTGGTCTTACCTTGGGTCAAAACATTTCTAGAAGTATCGCTATTACAGATAGCGATACAGTACGTCAAGGAGACTACGCTAAACTACCTTATGCAGTCAAGCAAGTTGAGGAGTTTATTAGCAAACTTAAAGCAGCAGACAAAGACCAACGAAGAAAATTATTGAGTAACAATGGTCAGCTTTATGATGAGAAACCAGTAGTAATACCAGACGATATTCTAGACAAGGATGGCAATTTTATTCCCAGTATTCTAGACAAAGATGGCAAATTAATTAAAAGAGGAGAAGACAAGCTTAGGGTATCGCTAGGTGCTAAGGGGTGTTATTTGTCATCGATGGCAATGGCAGTTAACATTCTGTTTCCTAACCGCCGTCCAGAAAATACACAAACACTTTATGATAAGGTTGTTGTTGAAGAAGAAGGAATTAGTCCAATTAAGTTTGTATATCAATGGCAGAATGGAAAACCTCGTTATAAGGGAGCAGATGTCGTCGGTGATGTAGCTTTAAAAGCCATAAAGGATAATCTAGAACAAGCAAAAACTAGCAATATAGATGAGATAAAAAAAGCACTGGAAGCAGGAAACCCAGTTTTACTAAATGTTAAGAATGGTGGACATTGGGTACTGGCTAAAGGTGTAACGCCAGAGGGAAAATTCGTCATTATAGATCCGAATTTTAAAGAAGATGACAAAAAAACCCTTGAAGGGGAAAGAACCCTTGAAGAAGTGAAGGAAATGCTGAAGAAAGAAGGGAACCCAGATGCAAGAATAATCAGAACAGATGATAAAGAGTCTGCAAATCTAACTCCTCACAGTCCCATCGATTTAGTAATTACCGATCCTACAGGAAAGAGGATCGGTTTCGATCCCAAAACAAATAGCAATTTTAATGAAATTGCCAACAGCGCATATACAATTGATTATCCGATTGAAGACTCGGACTACACCTATACTGAAGAAGATTTAGAGAATTTAAGACCCTTTGCTTCAGCAGGAACTTTCTTAGATTCTATTACACCAGGAATTTATAATATTCAAGTGACTGGAATAGCAGACGGGGAGTATCAAGTAGACTTTAGGAGTGATAGAAATACTGGCGATCTGCCAACCGTAAGCTTTGGAGGATTCATTACTAAGGGTCAGGTTGTCAATTACAAAGTACAATTAGACTCATCGTTAATCCCCACTTTAGTTGAGTCTTCAAATACTTCAAACAATACACCAGTCGCGACTGTGGCGATCGCAGACGCAACAGCCACAGTGGGTGCTGCTCTTAAGCTGCAAATTGGTGACAATGCTTTCAGCGACCCAGATGTGGGCGACACTCTCACATACTCGGGCACCTTAGAAGATGGTACTTCCCTGCCCACTTGGTTGACTTTTGATCCGGTGGCGCGTAGCTTTTCAGGGACACCAACAGATACCAATGTGGGAAGCTTTAATATTAAAGTCACCGCAACAGACAAGGCAGGTGCAAAAGCTAGTGATGTTTTTGTATTGGCAGTGGCTAAACAGACACCAACACCCACGCCCACATCAGTTCCCTCTCCACCGCCGACTCCCGAACCAACCCCGACCCCTCCTCCGATTCCCACTCCCACCCCGACCCCGAATCCCACTCCCACCCCGACACCCACTCCGATTCCAGAACCGACCCCGAATCCGACTCCCATCCCGACACCTACTCCGATTCCAGAACCGACACCCACTCCGATTCCAGAACCGACACCTAATCCCATTCCCGCCCCGACACTCAATCCCACTCCCACCCCGACACCCACTCCGATTCCAGAACCGACACCCACTCCGATTCCAGAACCGACACCCACTCCGATTCCAGAACCGACACCCACTCCGATTCCAGAACCGACACCCACTCCGATTCCAGAACCGACACCCACTCCGATTCCAGAAC
>NZ_JANMZH010000216.1:0-4466 GCF_031383065.1 Microcoleus sp. OTE_8_concoct_300
CGTTTGACGAAGGAACAACTGCACCTGTGATGATGTTGTTACCAAACATTAAGGAACCAGCTACTGGTTCGCGGATGCCGTCAATGTCCACTGGAGGGGCTGCGATGAAGGCGATGATGTAGCAGATGGTGGCAGTTAGCAAGGTAGGAATCATCAAGACGCCGAACCAACCTACATAAATGCGGTTGTCGGTGGATGTTACCCAGTTACAAAACTGTTCCCACAGATTGGCGCTTTCGCGTTGCTGTAAAGTTGTGGTCATTTGTTTATGATTGCTGTATTTGGTTGTCAATGTTCGGATGATGTTTCTATTATTAACGGTCTCCTTAATGTTTGTAAAGGGTTCTAGCGACAGTAAAACTGACTAATGTTATAAGCTAGGGTTATGTTAAGTCTATGAGTATGGTCATTGGGCGTTATTGGCTATCAACTTTGCTCTCAATCACCTGCTGAACCTGTGAGGGTAGGTTCGACAAGAACTTCAACCGCGTTTCCCGCTCCGCTTGCTTCACCGATACTAGACGAAGCTTTTCCATCCCTTGCCCTTGACGCTGCCCGAGTTGGGCATCCTCACGGCGATCGCCTCCGAAGTGTTTGCTGTAACGGACTGCAACCCCAGCCCCTGTCTATCCAGCACCACGATAACTTTCCCAGTCTTTGTCGGACACACCTACCTCTACTCGTGGGTGGTGACATCAACGGGCAAGTTGGCTGATTGAGCCAAGAATCCCCACGCTTTCTTGCCCGTGAGTATCAAATCTGCGTGCTTGTATCGTTGGCTGGAGCAATATCAACTGCAATCACCGTAGCATAGGGATCGAGGGCAAGCGAGGGCACTTGAATCGTTAACTCCCCAAAAGGATCGGCACTTAACAGAGAATCGACAATGGCACAGCGAGTTGAGTATTGTAATGATTCCCCTCCAGCGACGAGAGAAACGGTTTGAATCCGTTTAATGGGTACACCTCTTACTGTTATTGAATCGTAGGGCTTCATCAGCAAGAATAAGTAAAAGCGATTGCCCCGCCGAGTAGAAGGGCCGTAGAATTGCCAAGGTTCCAGTCCAGCCTGTGTTCCTACGATACTCTGGGCATGGACAGCCATCCATTCTTCTACGAATTGCAACAGTTCCAATTGTTCAGATTGAATCTGCCCATTGCCCATTGGACTGACATTCAACAGCAGATTGCCACCTTTACTGGCAACTTCACACAGGGTATGGATAAGTTGGCGAGCTGACTTGAATTGGGTGTCCTTCGGGTTGTAACCCCAGCTTTCATTCAGAGTTAGGCAAGCTTCCCAAGTACGCTTCGGCGGTTGGGGGGGAATGAATTGCTCGCAGCTATCGAAGTCTCCAAATCCAGGGAGGCGATCGTTGATTAGCAAATGCGGTTGCAGCGAACGAATCATTTCATGTAGCTGTCTAGCTTGCCATTGCTCTGGTTGTCGCTCCCAACCGCCATCAAACCAAAGCAAGTCAATCTTTCCGTAGTTGCTCAACAATTCTCTGACTTGAGCGAACATAAATTCAAGGTAGCGCTCCCACTGAGAACTCGTCGGCTGTCGAAATTTCCCAAACTGATACGGTTTGTCGGCTTCTGTGAAAGCCGGGTAGTCAGGGTAATGCCAGTCAATTAAGGAAAAATACAACCCAATTCGCAAACCCTCCGCCCGCATCGCCTCCACAAATTCTCGGACAATATCTTTTTTGTACGGCGCATACTCGATAGAAAAGTCGGATTGCTGGGTATGAAATAAGGAAAACCCATCATGATGTTTAGCCGTCAAAATCACATACTGCATCCCCAACCGTTTCGCTAAATGCGCCCAAGTTTGAGGGTTGTATTCAGTCGGATTGAAAGTTTGCGCGGTGCGGTGATATTCCGCTACCGGGACATCTTGGCAGTACGGCAGGCTAAAGACGCCTCCGACCAACGGCCAAGATAATTCGTACCCACACTGGCTGCTATGACTCCAGTGAACAAACATTCCCAATCGTGCTGTCTCAAACCAGTTGTTTTCTTGAGTCATTGGTTCACCCTGAAATATAGGCGGTATTGTGAAAGAGTAAGGTTTACTCGCAGGTAAAATTAATAAACTAGGATAAACTTCTTTGTTTAATTGGGCTGAAATGAACTGCCCCAAATGTAACGCTACAGAGGTTTCTAAGAATGGTCATTGTCAAGGGCGACAATACTACAAATGCAAGCACTTTGGTCGCCCGTCCCTGAGCATTACCGCCGCTAGCAGTATTTCCCCTTCGGTACAGCAACTGTGTCTCACAATGTACCTCAACGGCATGGGACTACGAGGTATGGAACGAGTTACCGAGATCCACCATACCACTGTGATGCACGCTCATTCGAGAGGCCCGACATCTACTGCGCGATGCCCGAACATCTGAATAAATCCCAAAGGTAGCTGAACGCCAGGAACTGCAAACCTTGGTGGGTAACAAGCGCCACAAGCTGTGGATTTGAACAGCCGTCAATTCCCTTGCAAGCTGGATTTTTGGTTCTGGTGATAGGCGGGCGCAGGGCTGCCACCTTTAAGTGTTTGTGGACTTTTGTCAAATGCTGGCAATGTTTCTTTTATCCTGTTTGTTGGATGAACGACGGACGGAGATTATGCGATCGCGCTCATACAAAAGCGTGTTGACCTTGCTACACATCACCCGCACCCAGTTTTTAGTACGGTTGGCAACACCGGCGATCGTTCCCTCGATACTCACACGCCAGCAAAGCTGACCAGGCAAGCTCATCAAAGCGTTACCACAGCATTTTCGGTTTCTGGGAATAGCTTTGTACGGTTTTCTTCAATGCCAATTGCCCCTGACTTTTTCGCACTTATTCTGGCAAATACGACCAACAGGGTGGGGTTCTCCTGACTGTCTTTCCCACTTATAAAGCGGCATCATAATAACTGTAAGTAATGAGCTTACACCCAAACTTTCCTTATAAAGCTTTACCAATCTTTGAGGTGACAGATTATGTTGATGCGCTCTTGGCAGCCCTTCACGGAAATTGAAACGATCCGCCAGGAACTGGATAAAGTTTTTGACCAACTGGCAACAACGAAAGATAACTCTGGAGCCACTTGGATGCCCGCTCTGGAATTTGCTGATCTTGGGGACAACTTCGTATTAAAAGCGCAACTGCCTGGAATGGATCCCAAAGACATTGACGTTCAAGTCACTCGCGAAGCAATTTCTATCTCTGGCGAGCGTCGCTACGAAAACACAGACGAAAAATCTGGCTACGTCCGCTCTGAATTCCGTTATGGCAAATTCCACCGGGTGCTTCCCTTGCCCGCACACATTCAAAACGACTCTGTGCAAGCTGACTACAAAGATGGCATTCTGACGCTAACTCTGCCCAAAGTAACTGAAGCTCGTAATAAAGTCGTCAAGATTAATTTGGCCCAAATTGCTGAAGCTTCAGCGAATCCGGCTTTGGAACAAGCTAACCAATAACGATCGGCATTTGGTGTAACGAATGGTGGACTCAGTAAGCAGAAATGTGTACTTAACTGAGTGAGACAAATTTTCCCAAATTAAGCCTGATTGGATTTACCTAACAACAACGGAATTGGAAAAGTTGATACCGGGAGCTACCACTGCTCTCGGTATTCTTTATTTGGGAAAGCCGAGCGAAAAACTACCTACAGATGCCGTGAATCAGCGCTGGTTTCAGTTATATCATGTCCGAGCGATCGCCCATAATACATAGTCGGGGCCCGTTTGTGAGATTGTCCGTTAGGGGCAAATATTATTTGTGAACCCGCCCCTACAGGAATCAGGGTAATCGACCGGACATGATATTAGTAGGTCAAAATATTTCACGATTGGCAGACTCAATTTTATTGAGTCTGCCAAACTACAGAGCATTGGCGATCGCCTCCCATCCTTGGCTCATCTGTGGTAAAGTAGCACAGCTAGACATACCCGGCTAGCTCAAGCGCGATAGTTAAAGCGTCTCAACTAGGTGATACATCAATTCGGAAAGTAGCCACCCGATTTGATGTTAGTAAAGCATCTGTCCAACAACTAATGATTTTCTACTTTCCCAATTCCTCAATAGCTAATTAGCCCATGAATATTCATACCCTCTTGAGCCAAACCGAACGCCAACGGGTAAGTGATGGAGCCGTTTTACCCATCTTGAGCGGTTGCGAATCCTCTAGGAGGCAATTGGTTCTGTTATTGCCACAATTAGGAGATTTCGATAGCCTTGAATATGCTTGGTGGTTGCGGCGGGACGCTCAACGGCTGGAAACACAAGGGATAGCAATCCGAGCTGTGGGAATTGGTTCACTCTCCTCGGGTCAGAGGCCTCCACAAAAAAAATGATCCAACAGCTATGTGGGTTTAGCGAAAATTTCCACAAACCATTTTTGAAGATTGGGGAGGCGATTAATCTGGGTTTCAATTTCTGCCATAGCTAACTTGTTGAGTGTAACTCCTGTGG
>NZ_JANMZH010000728.1:0-28393 GCF_031383065.1 Microcoleus sp. OTE_8_concoct_300
CGTTTTGGCATCAGTAAACTTAGCAGATTTGCCGGAAAGATTGGGCGGTTTTGATGCGGATTTAGATTGGGCGGAGATTTTGTCGCTGGGAGAACAGCAGCGTTTAGCTTTTGCTAGATTGTTGTTGACGGAACCGCGATATGCTATTTTGGATGAGGCGACAAGTGCTTTGGATTTGGATAACGAGCAACATTTATACGAGCAGTTGCAAGCAACTAAAACTACATTTGTGAGTGTCGGTCACCGAGTGAGTTTAGTGAAATATCACCAGCAGGTTTTGGAACTTTTGGGCGATGGCAGTTGGCGGCTGGTTTCGACGGAAGAATACCGCGCTAGTGCGAAGGTTTTTGGCTGATAAAGCGCTGCTTTCAGGAATTGTGAATTTACCCGGTTTTTGGTTCGCGGTGGGTGGCGGCGCGGTTGGAGATTTATCCTTTGGTTCTACAGATTAATCGCCGCGCCACCACCCATCCTACAATAGGTTCTACGGGTAGGGACATAGCAACAATTAATGCCGATCGATTCCCGGTTCCTCATACCCTTTTAGATTAAAGAATTAAAGAATTGAAGAATTGGGAATGACTGATTCTGTATGGGTTTGGATCGCGGGCCTACAGTTGCATTCTTTGTTGAAACTGGTATCACAATCGATAATGGGGTATAAATATCTAAAACTGCCCAAACAGCAAAAAGCAAGCTGAACGTTTGCAGATGCGATTCAATTGCTCGCCCGCGAGAACTCACAGAATATAATAGAAGATAGATTTTTTTTAGTATAGGCGAGATTCCTACCTTGACTACTCCGATTCCTCAAAACTTTGTGCAAACGATCGCCAAACAGCGTGGCGTCACAGATGCCGAGTTAGAAACTGTGTTTATGGCTCTCGACGGTCAATCTACGGCTGCGATCGCAACCAAGCTTGGCATTAGCGACATCGCGGTTAGGAAAAGACTCGGCGAAGTTTACAAAAAGTTTCAGATCGGGGGGAACGGCCCTGGAAAGCTGTCGGAATTGAAGCATCAGTTGCTGTTTTCATACCACACTGAGCAGGGAGCGAGGGATTTTAGTCCCCGAGGTAAAGGCTCTCTATTCAAGATGCCGATCCTCTCCGAGGGCAACGCTTACGGGCACCGACAGCAGGATTGGGGCCAAGCACCGGATGTTTCGGTTTTTTACGGACGGACTGAAGAATTAACTACTTTAAAGCAGTGGATTGTATCAGATAATTGTCGCCTGGTAGCGCTGCTGGGTTTGGCTGGTAGTGGCAAAACAACTCTGTCGGTGCAGTTGGCCTCACAGGTACAAAATGAGTTTGATTTGGTGATTTGGCGATCGCTGCGATCGGCACCAACACCATCCGACTTCCTCACTAACTTAATTGAACTTTTTTCTAACCCACTAAAACCCGATCTGCCGTTAGCGGATCCCTCGAAGAGGATCGACCTCAACGGGAAAATTTCGCGCTTGGTAGAGGAGCTGCGGAAGCACCGCTGTCTGGTAATTTTAGACGATTTTGAAGCGGTTCTCAGACCCGAAGAATTAGCGGGACACTACCGCGAAGGCTACGAAGGATATCGAGATTTAATCGTGCGGCTCTGTGAGGTCAATCACAATAGCTGTTTGGTGCTAGTTAGTGCCGAAGAACCTACGGAACTAACTTTGCTGGCGGGAGAAAAAGTGCGGTCTTTAAAACCTGCTATTTCCGAGGAAATTGCGAGGGAGATTTTCCAAGAAAAAGGTTTATCTACTCAAGCTCAAGATTGGGAAATCTTGTTAGCCCGGTACGGAGGAAATCTGTTAGCGTTGAAAATTGTGGCGATAACGATTCACGAGTTTTTCGAGGGGAATGTTTTAAAGTTTTTGGAAGCAACGGCGTTATTTATTGAAGAACATATCAGCAATTTGCTCGCGCAGCAGTTCGATCGAATGTCGAGTTCTGAACAAGAGATTGCCTACTGGATTGCTATTGCTCAAAGTCCGATTTCCCTGGCGACTTTGCGAGAGCAGATCTTGGTCAATTTATCGCTTTCGGATTTGCTAAAAAATCTCGATTCTCTGGGTCGTCGCTCGGTGATTGAAAAAATAAATGATGGCACAGAAACTGTTTTTATGCTTCAGCCTTTGATCGTGCAATATGTGAGCGACAGATTAGGGGAGCAGATTCGAGCGGAGGTTTTGGAGACAGTTAAGACGCAAGGAATAGAAAGAATGCGACTGTTGAAAACTCACAGCTTGAGCATCAGTATTGCTAAAGGAAAAGGGGGTAAAGAGGAGCGAAGTCGCTCTATTTTAGAATTAGTGAAAAATCGGCTGCAAGTTTTGTTTGCGAAAACTAGAGGCTTTGAAGAACCGCTAAATATCCTGACCAAAGTTGCCTCTGATATGGAGGATAAATCGATTCTTGAGGTGGGATATGCTAGGGAAAATCTGGCGCAGATTATTGCCGAAATTCAGTGCTATAGCAACCGCCAAGACGGTTAGGACATTCTTAATCGCTGAAACCATTGCTATTACTGCTTCTTCCTTCTTCCTTCTTCCGACTTCCATCGGACTTCTGCTATAACAAAAAAGCGATCGCCCCAGTCACAAAAGCGATCGCCCGATTTTCAACAAAAACAGAATTCGATAAAATTATTTGACCATGCCAAAAACCGATGCAGATTCAGACCCTGTAATTTTGTCCAAAGCAGGCGCTTTTTGAGCTTGGGCAATTTTGGGAACCAAAAATCCCTTCGCATAAATCTGAGGATTGTCTTGAGCGATTTGGATGTAAGATTGGCGGACTTCTGCGTTCACCGCCACAGTCTTCGCGTCGTAGACTTGCATCGCCATGTTGGGATAAAAACCAATGCCGACAATCGGTATCAAAAAGCAAAACGCGATCGCCACTTCCCGAGGTTTAGCATCAATAAACGGTGCATCACCAGGCAAAACGCAACTATTACCGAAACAAACCGCTTCATCCAGATTGTTTCTCTGATTCTGCAAATTTAGATCTTCAAGGTCGCAAGCCGCTAGTCTCCCACAGTTGTAAAATAACTGTCGCAGCATCGAGAGCAAATAAATCGGCGTCAAAATCAGTCCTACTGCAGCCAGGAACACTGTCACCGCCCGGAAAGAACCGCTGTACATATCGCTAGTTGCGACGCCCACAAACACTGACAATTCGCTAGCAAAACCGCTCATTCCCGGGAGTGCCAAGGATGCCATCGCGCCTGCGGTAAACAAGGCAAACACCTTCGGCATGACTTTGCCAATCTCGCCCATCTCGTCCATGATCATTGTATGGGTGCGATCGTAAGTAACGCCAGCGAGGAAAAACAATACTGAGGCGATTAAACCGTGGGAAATCATTTGCAACAGCGCCCCATTGATTCCCAAATCCGTGAAGGAAGCAATACCCAACAACACGAATCCCATGTGAGAAATCGACGAATTCGCCAAGCGGCGCTTCATGTTCGATTGGCCGAAGGAATTCAGCGCGCCGTAGATAATATTAACCACGCCGAGCACCGCCATAATCGGTGCAAAGTAAACGTGTGCTTGGGGAAGAAGTTCCAAATTCAGCCGAATCAGTCCGTATCCGCCCATTTTGAGCAATACGCCGGCTAGAATCATCGACACAGGAGAAGATGCTTCACCGTGGGCATCAGGTAGCCAAGTGTGGAAGGGAAAAATCGCCAGTTTTACACCGAAGGCAATTAACAATCCCGCATAAAGCAGTAATTCTAAACCCAGCGGGTAGTCCTTCAAGCCTAGTTCTACCATGTCGAAGGTGGGGGTGCCTCCGCCGTAGAATGCCATTGCTAAGGCAGCTATCAAAATAAAGATGGAAGCGCCCGCGGTGTAAATCAAGAATTTGGTAGCTGCGTAGCGACGGTTTTGTCCGCCCCAAATCGAGATTAGCAGGTACACCGGAATTAGTTCTAGTTCCCAGACAATGAACAGCAGCATGATGTCTTGGGCAACGAACACTCCTATTTGTGCGGAGTACATCACCAGCATCAGGAAGTAGAAGAGTCGCGGCTTGCGATCGACTTCCCATGCAGCAAAAATAGATAGAGTCGTCACCAATCCCGCCAACAGTACCAGCGGAACAGACAGTCCGTCAACGGAAACAGACCAGTTGAGGCCTAAAGAAGGTATCCAGGGATATTGCTCGACGATTTGGAAAGTAGAAATGCTTGGATCGTAATGAGTCCAAAACACCCAGCACATTAATACAAAATCTGCAATGCCTACGCCTAGGGCATACCAGCGCACGGTTTTGCCACCTGTATCGGGCAGAAAAGGGATGGCGAGGGAAGCTACCAGGGGTAGGGTGACAATTGCGGTCAGCCAAGGAAATTGATCCGCTATCATGATAGTGAGAATAAATACTTATTTGGAAGTTACCAAAATTATAATACTAAATTTAATTAAAACTTAAGATTCATTCATAAATATTTTTTATATCGAGATAAAGGCGGGTAACAATATCACGAATTGCTACACACGTCAATTGATTTTCGATTTTTGATTTGTGATTTTCGATTCAGGACTTACGAACAACAAAATATAGCGTTTTGTAGGCGCAATCTGCCTGTGGTTGCGCCTATTCTGAGAGGGTTGGGTAAGTCCTGTGTATTAAGGGCGATCGCAAATTAGCTTTCAATCAGCGTTCAATCTGGATCAACTCCCAATTCGCGCAACTTAGCCGCCAATCGTTCAGCCCTTTGTCTTTCTTGCTCAGCCCTTTGGCTTTCCTGGTCAGCCCTTTGCCTTTCTTGCTCAGCTTGTTCTGAACTCCACAGCAACAAATTACCTAAATTATCCCACCAGCGCAGCCAGTTCATGGTTTGTCCCAACCTTTCCCCCGACCAAATCCCCAGATATAGTTCCAGTTGTGGAATCCAGACGCGCCCCTGCTCATTGGCTGAATGTAAAACATACCGTCCATCTTGCAAATAACGCACTTCTAAAATACCTTCGTAGGGGTCGTATATGACATAAGTAGGTACTTGAAGAATATGTTCGTAAAAGTGGAGTTTGCCATAGGGGGGAGTTGCTCTGACCGATAGTTCTCCTCCCTCTGCTTCCGAGAGAAACTCCATCACGATCGCCACATTAGCACCTTCTGTATTAGGAGTATAACTACGGCGAATTACTCCCTCTGCTAAAGGATGCACTTGCGGCACATAAAACCAGTCTGGAGCTTTGACAACAGTGTTTTTATTAACAGTTGCAACTAGCCCTAAATTAGAAGCAATTAGCATTTCTGGCTGAATATACCCAGCGGCTCCGAGTGCATCAGTCAGAGCCGCCGCCAGAGCGGGTTGTTGAGTATTTTCCACAGGATCATCGGGTAATACGAAGTTAGCGGGTAGGGGTTCCCAAGTGATGGTTGGTTTGGCTTTGATATAAGGGGCTTCGAGTACCATTTTATTAACCCTCAACCAGAAATGTTTGTGTAATTTATCTATATTAACTCAAGTTGGTAGTTTCTGGATGGGATGGGGCGGGTTTATCTTATTTGTCGGTGGGTAGCAAAGATTTCGGTGAGCCCGGCCATACAATTATTTATCTGCTTCCTGGGAATTGTCACCCTTGATTTTAAACCTTGCCTCATATCAATTCCGGTTGCATTGGAATGATTAAACCGCAGAGAACGCTCTTAACGCAGAGTCAGAGAACAGAGAGATGAATGCAGGACGATGAAGGGCGGATTTGATATCACAGATTACCAATTAACAGTAATTGGGCGATCGCCATTTTCATTAATTATTAGAAACTTTCCTAATCAGCCATTAGCCCACACACTTTTGACTTTAAATCCGTCTGTCTTCTCCTGCTTGCTTTTGACAGAAATATTCCCGGATCGCGTCAATACCTTGTTCGGCAATTTCAATTGGGGGGTCTTCGAGGGGGTTTTCATATAAATCAAGTTCGGATAAGTTTGTCAGACTGGTGATAGCTTCTGGTAGGCTTGTCAGTTTGTTATAACCCAAATAAAGTCCCGATAAATTTGTCAGAGTGGTGATAGCTTCTGGTAGGTGCGTCAGTTCGTTCCAAGTTAAATCAAGTTCGGATAAATGGGTCATACTGGAGATATCTTCTGGTAAGCTTTTCAGAGCATTAAAACCCAAATAAACTCCCGATAAATTGGTAAGATGGGTAAGAAATTCTGCTCCGCTCGTCAGTTGGTTCCAACTTAAATCAAGTTTGGATAAATTGGTAAAACGGGAGATAGCTTTTGGTACGCTTGTCAGTTGGTTCCAACTTAAATTCAACGTTTCCAACCATTCCCACTCAAACACCTCGGTCGGAATTTGGGTTAATTTTTCCCACTCGGGTATCCACGATGGATTACTCAAATCTAATTCAGTGAGGCGTTGTTTCTTGACTTGTTGAAGTTTTTGGCGAATTTCGTCAGGAGTCATTTTTGAGTCACCAGATATTTTTGAAGATGGCGTTACATGGCAAATCTCGATCCATTTTAACTAGATAGAGAAAAGAGCCGATCGCCAAAAGATGCAATTAAAGTGCGATCGACCAATTGCGAGATCCATTTGGACGGTATACCAGATTCTCCGTAAAAACCCCCAGCCAACTGTCCGTAAACCGCACCAGTGGTATCCGCGTCGTCGCCCAAATTCACAGCCAACAAACAGCCTTCAGCAAAAGAAGAACTGTTGTAAAACGCCCAAAGTGCCGCCTCCAAAGACTTGACAACATAACCCGTACCTTTAATTTCAGGAGGTTGTCGCAATTTAAAAGAACCCGCCGCAATCTCATCAATCTCTGCTACCAGCGGATTTGCTGCCCAATATCCAGAAATCGGACAATATCTTTCCGAAAGCAACACATCTTTAGTAACTCCATTCACAGCCCCCGCAATTAAAGCACCGAAATAACGGCAAGCATCCACACAAGTAGCAGCACCGTGAGTAGTTCTCGAACTTTCAGCAGATTTTTCTATTACTTCTAAAGGATTTTTAGCATAAAACAAAGGCACAGGAGCCAAACGCATAATCGAACCATTTCCAGCAGTCTGAGCATCAGTAGAACCACAGAAAGGTTTTCCTGTATTTTTAAACTGCCAAAGTGCTTGTCGCACCGTATTGCCAATATCAAAACATCCACCAGTGCTGCTCAAATGTCCCTCTCGCCACCACCGCACATAAGTTTCTAACTGATGGACAGGATCGAAACCTTGTTTCTCAATCAAACTTTCGGCCAAACAAAGCGCCATCGAAGTATCATCCGTCCACTCGCCCGGTTGCAGTCGAAACGGGCCGCCGCCCACCATATCGTTAATAGGCGCAAACGTTCCGGGGCGATGGAACTCTAAAGTAGTTCCGAGAGCATCGCCCACTGCTAAACCGAGAAGACTGCCGCGATAACGTTCTATTTGCTGCATAAAGTAATTGAAAATTAATAATTAGTAAGCGCTAGTGAATTCAAAACCATATCTCTCTGCATCTTATCTGCCTGTATAACAATCGATGCCAAACTTGTCAAATTCTCTCTTTCTCTCTTCTCTTAATTCTCTTTCTCTGTGTTCTCTGCGCCCTCTGCGGTTCATTAAAACAAAATCTCGTCCACAATCGATACCAAATTTATGAACTTCTCTCATTCTCTCGAATGATCTCTTAATTCTCTTTCTCTGTGTTCTCTGCGCCCTCTGCGGTTCATTAAAACAAAATCTTGTTCACAAACGCAATAGAATTGCCCTAGCTGCCGTTAAAAATAAAAAAACAAGACTTTTTCCCCCAAATGCTGAGGCAAAAGACGACTCAGGCTAATATTGATGTTAACCTGTCCCTACCAGATATCAAACTGTCCCATGACACCCGATGCCTCCGCCGGAGCCGCTGCCGCCCCTCAATCAACACCCGAAGTCAGCTTAGAGTTGCAAGTCCGACTCAAGACAGAAGATGGACAGCTACTGTTGCTACTCCCCCCAGAAACTAATAGCGAACCCGCAACAGCCTCCGCCTCGACTTGGACTGAACTTTGGCAGCAGCTAAAAGTCAGGCTGAATGCAGGAGAACGCTTTTGGCAGCCAAACGCAGAAGTACAATTGATGGGGAACGATCGACTTTTAGATATCCGCCAACTGCAAGAGATAGCCTCAGCCCTTGAGGAAGTGGAACTGCAACTCAAACGAGTGCACACCAACCGCCGCCAAACCGCGGTTGCCGCAGCAACGGCAGGCTATTGTGTAGAACAACAGCCTCCGGTTTCTTCCCTGAATAAAGCCACTGCTGAAAAACCGCAATCGCTGGCGGAACCTTTATATTTGCAGATGACAGTGCGATCGGGCGTAGAAATTCGTCATCCAGGCACCGTCGTAATTTTGGGAGACGTAAATCCCGGCGGCTCAGTCATCGCCGGAGGCGATATCCTAGTTTGGGGCCGTTTGCGGGGCGTCGTACACGCCGGTGCCGCCGGCAACACCAAAAGCGTGATTATGACCTTGCAGATGGAACCGATGGTGATTAGGATTGCTAAGTATGTTGCCAGAGGCCCAGAAACCTCACCCGCTCAGTTTTTCCCGGAAGTCGCCTATGTGACGCCTCAAGGGATTCGGATCGGTAGAGCCTCTGATTTTGACAAATCGCAGTTAGTCGGGGGTAATGAGTAATCGGTAATTGGTCATTGGTAATGGGTAATTGGGAATTGGTAGTGGGTAATTGTTAATACTATTTCTCTTTAAGCCTGCAGTTGATAATTTTTGCCTTGGCTAAATCAGTCACTAAAGGACGATTTTAAAATTAAGTGCTAATTGATAGAGGATTAGTAGAACAAGGAGATTTTTGAGTGTTGAGTTAATTTACTGAATAACAGATTGCTGCCAAATTCCCCAAGAGTAATTGCTAATTATCAACCAAAAATAAGACAAATTATCCATTGCCAATTCCCAATTACTAATTCCCAATTACTAATTCCCAATCACCAGTTCCCAATAAATCTAAAATCGCTTATGGCTCGCATTATTGTTGTTACATCAGGCAAAGGCGGGGTAGGAAAAACCACCTCCACAGCCAATCTCGGCATGGCTTTAGCTAAGCGGGGACGCAACGTTGCCGTAATTGATGCCGATTTCGGTCTCAGAAATTTAGACTTGCTGCTGGGCTTAGAAAATCGCATTGTTTATACGGCATTAGAAGTTCTCGCAGGAGAGTGCCGGTTAGAGCAAGCTTTGGTGAAAGACAAGCGGCAGCCACGCTTGGTGCTGTTGCCGGCTGCCCAAACTCGGATGAAAGATGCCATCAGCGCCGAGCAAATGAAGCAGCTTGTGGGGATGTTAACACCAAAATACGACTATATTTTGATCGACTCTCCTGCTGGAATTGAACAAGGTTTTCAAAATGCGATCGCCCCGGCCTCTGAAGGCATCATTGTCACCACTCCCGAAATCGCTGCTGTCCGCGATGCCGATCGAGTCATCGGCCTGCTAGAAGCCAACAACGTCAAGAAAATCAACCTGATCGTCAACCGGATCAGACCCGCAATGGTGCTGGCAAATGATATGATGTCGGTGCAAGACGTGCGGGAAATCCTCGCCATTCCGCTGTTAGGGGTCGTTCCCGACGACGAGCGCGTAATTGTTTCTACCAACCGAGGCGAACCATTAGTATTATCGGAAACGGCTTCTTTAGCTGGAACCGCCTTCGACAATATTGCCCGCCGCTTAGAAGGCGAAAAAGTTGAATTTCTAGATCTCAATCCCCGTCGGGAAAACTTCTTCACTCGCCTCCGCAAGTTCTTAAACACTAAAATTATGTGATGCGCTTATTGGCGATCGGTCTTCAACAGCAGGGACTGCATCACAGAAACTAGCCGAGATTTTCCTCCTGTGATACCACTTCCCCAAAAAAAGGAAACTGTATGTCAACTCCAAACCCTTAGGGAATAAGTAATTCCCCAATCGAAAATCCCCAATCGAAAATCGAAAATCGTATGACCTTTTCTATGCCTAACCCTTGACAAACCCGCCCGACCCATGATATATACACTTCTCGAACGACTTTTCCCGCGCACCCCTGACAACAGCCGCGACGAGGTAAAACGTCGCCTCAAACTGGTTCTAGCCCACGATCGCTCAGAACTCAGCCCAGAAATGGTTGAGTCGATGCGCCGAGAAATTCTAGAGGTGGTATCTCGCTACGTGGAAATCGATACCACCGGGTCTGAGTTCTCGCTGGAGAGCGACCAGCGGGCCACAGCACTGATTGCTAATCTCCCGATCCGGCGAGTCAGGCTCGAACATCCACCGAGGAATTTGCCCGAGAATTTGCCCCAGAATCAGCCCGAGAATCGACCAGAATATGTACCGGAGTATGTAGTCGAAACTCTCCCCGACACTAGAGAGTGATAGGGATTGAGCTTTTATTGTCAGACAAAGAGTTCGATCGGCTCGCCATTTAAATTAAACTATCTCTCTACCATTAAAATGTTGTGGGGTGGGCACTCTTAGCCCGCCCCAAATATGTGATTAAAAAGGGAAAAAGCTTGTGATACCTGAAAACTCATGAAGTTAATCTTCATAACTAATCGCTCTTTCCAGACGATTTTGCGTCCCCGACTATCTTAATAACTACTTGCTCTTTCCAGAGGATCTTGTAACTGGAGTTCTAACGGTCGGCCGGAGCGAATTTCTAAACCGGGTAACTCATGTTTGACTAACATTTTTTCGCCTGTTTCAGCAGTTGCCAACGGCCAGAGTACCCAGCGGCTGCCTAGGGAAAGAGTGCTTAAAGTTGCAGAGTTTTGAGTCAGCCAAATTATCGGCAGTTTCGGCCGATTCTCAACCGCATCTTCCCCAGCATTAACCGCCGCTAAAGTTTCCAAAACTACTCGGTTTCCCGAGACGAGTCCAGTCCCGGCCGTCCAAAGTTTGACGTTTAACAGCCGCTTGCTAGCATAAAAGTAAAGAGACGCAGCTACTGTCACGGCTCGTTCAAATTCCTCTGGGTGCCAGGCCTGGGCGCTGTCGAGAGCAATAATAATTTCTTGACCGCCGGCTGCAACTTCTAACTCTCTCACCCGCAGTTCTCCGTAGCGGGCGCTGGTGCGCCAGTGAATCAGGCGGGTGGGGTCTCCGTGGCGGTAAGGTCTCAGGTTGCGGGTGAGGCCTTCGGTAGCAGTTTGCGATCGGCTGCGATTGTAAAATTGCGGGCTGTTTTCTTGACCGATGCGATCGATAATCGGGCAAGTGCTCAACGGCAAAACCTGTGGATAGACAACCGCCACAGCTTTGACTCGGCGGGTGCGCCGGCACCAAAACAACCCTAAAGGCGCCGCCGTCCTCAAGTTTACCTCTTGCCAGCGATAGACGCCGCGCTGCCGGACTTCGAGATAGTATGTATCCCTGTATATACTGTTAGGCTCTATGACTTCGATCGGGCGGACGATCGGTTCTCCCAATACAAACGGCAAGATGTCTACCACTTGCAACAAAGTCTTAGGTTCGCGGGCGCGATTTTCGATTTCTAGTTCGACGGTGATTTGATCGCCCGCACTCACCGGTTCGATCGGGCGGCGACGAACTTCCAAGGAACGGAGCGATTTTCCCGGCAAAACCGCCGCTACTCCCAACAGCGCCAAACTCCCACCGCTGAGCGCGTACAGCCACCCAGACATTGTATTAGTCGCAGACCCGAAAAAGAAAACCGTCATCCCCGAGAGTAGCCAACCCGCGTAGGCGGGGGCGACAGCGCGATTTTCGAGCCAGTCGGCAATTTTGTGACCGATGTTCATAGGAGTTGAAATTGTTAATTACTCGATCGCCCTATCAAGTCTAATTGTAAAATATTCTCAGCATTTAGCACCGAATTAGCGGAGAGCGATTAGATTAGAAATCGGGCATTTTTTCGCAATAAATCTACATTGACCCCGCCCAAAAACGGATACAAGCCCCCGACACTCAGTCAGGGTCGATCCCCAAATTTTAGACTCTAGTTCCTGCTCCCAGATTAATCTGTGGAGTAAATCAAAAATCAAAAATCAAAAATCAAAAATCAAAAATAGACTGACTGGAGACAAAAAAATGAACCCATCAAATAATCCTACACCGCTTCGACCAGACGCTCAAGCCCGCCGCTCGCCGCCCCCGCCCCCGCCCTTAGCTGCAACACCCGCGCCTCATGCACCCGCGCCGAGTGCGCCCCCCCCTGCCCAGCAGCGGCCTGTCGAGACACCCGTCAGCACGATCGAACAAATGGTCAGAGATGCCCATACTGCAGGAGCTTCCGACATTCACATTCGAGTCGGCCAAGTACCTCGATTTCGGATTCGGGGCGCGATGCAAGTAGCAACTAACCACCCCAAAGTAACGCCAGAAATTTTTGAACATTACCTAGCCGAAATTCTCACCCCCGAACAGCGAAAACAGTTTGCAACTAACAAAGAATTAGATTCAGCAATTTTTTACCCGGGCTTCGTGCGGTGTCGGCTAAACTGTTTTGAGTCCCTCAGCGGCGGTGCCCTAGTATTGCGGTTGATTAGTTTGGAAATACCTACTATCGATTCCTTGAGGTTGCCAGAAGTTCTCAAAAATATCATTTTGCGATCGCAGGGATTAATATTGGTTACCGGGCCTACCGGTTCGGGAAAATCAACAACAGTAGCTGCGATGATCGACCACCTCAATCAGATGGAGCAAAAGCACGTAGTTACAATTGAAGACCCGATCGAATTCATTCACCCTTCTAAAAAATGCTTAATCAGCCAGCGGGAAGTCGGCTTGCATACCCACGAGTTTCAGCAGGCTTTGCGGGCAGTTTTGCGGGAAGATCCAGATGTAATTTTGATCGGGGAAATGCGCGACCGCGTTACCATCAATACAGCGTTGCAAGCAGCTCAAACCGGTCACTTAGTATTGGGAACTCTCCACACTCGCAGCGCCATTAACGCTATTAACCGATTGTTGAACCTCTACCCGCCCGAGGAACAACACGCGATGCGGATTCAAATTTGCGATACTTTAGTAGCTGTAGTTGCCCAACTTTTGCTCCCAACCGTTGACAACCGTCGTGTAGCAGTTCACGATATTTTGGTGAATACACCTGCCATGCACGATTACTTGATGAAAGGTGCTGATGATGAAGCTTTCCGGTTAATGGAAACTGACACCTACGAAGGAATGCAGATTATCAACCAGGGTCTTTACAAACTGGTGCTTGAAGGCAGAGTGGCGATCGAAGAAGCGGCAAAAACTTCTCCCGAAGCCAGCGATTTAGACCGTCGCTTGCGTACCGGAGGCTACGATGCTTCGTCCTCGGCTCGCGACTTTGAAGGCAGCAAAAAAGAACGCACCGTTCGCGCCCGTTAGCAGCACACATACAGGGGTAGCCACAGCACTACCCCACCCATCAATTAGCAATCTTTTCAGCAGACCGCAATATTTGACGCTGTCCTACGTATTTTTACTTAAAATTTAAATTTAAATTAGTATAAAATAATACAGATTAATGTGATAAAATAATCTAATAAGTGTCAAGTATATTGTTAAGTTTTTTAAACGCCGACTCTACTTTACATTTAACTTTAAAACAGCGTGAAAACTCAGAGGTGATTACAAGGCAATAGTAAAGATATGTTCTGAGTATGACCCACAGTCAGCAACTTAAGTTTATAGTTAGAGTGACCAATTTAGGATAGAGAACGTTCCGCCTTTGCCGATCGCAAAAGTAAGCAGGTTAAAAAAGCGCTTAATAATAAAAGTACAAGTAGGCTTAATACAACAAGCAATTAGTAGCAGAGCCGATCGTCTGTCTTTCCGATTAAGTGGCTTTCAGTCTAAAAAATCCTAAAACCCAGCAGACTTTTAAAGCTTCTGTCCCTCGAAAATCTGTTTAACAACTCGCCGAGCAGCAACGGTATTTATAAAATTTAAAGGAGCCCAAAAAGTGAAGAGTGCATTTAAATCCTCAGAAGTGTTTGAAGGTGCCAGCAAAGCAGAAATAATCGCTCGCATCCAGCAGCTAGTTCCCCCGGGTTCCCCGGAACCCCAAGATCCTGAAATCCTAGCGACCTTACAAACTCTCACCGCACAGCTAATCTCCGTATATCAAGCCGACGGACAATTAAAAAGCGAACCATTTAGCGAGGTGCGAGAGCGCACCATTCACCTATACGCATCCGCCTGCTGCCGCAAAATCAAAGGAAAAACCATCCTCATCACCGGTGGAGAAGGATGTATCGGCAGTTTCTTAATCAAAAAACTCCTCGATTTAGGCGCAACTAAAATCATTTCCGCAGACAACGCCCGATGTCACAACCCCGAAGAAAATCTGCCGATTTTTACCCGAGAAGGTGCAGTAACTTTCTATGCCGCCGACATTCGCAACTTCGAGGCACTGAAACACATATTTGAGGTAGAAAAACCAGAAATTGTTTTTCACCTAGCAGCCCAACGCCAACCCGGACTAGCTGAAATCAAAATCCGAGAAACAGTTACAACCAGCCTGTTAGGATGTAAACACATCATCCAACTGTGCGAAAAATACGGCGTAGAACACTGCATCTTCTCTTCCACAGGCAAAGCATCTCGATATTTTACAACCGAAGTTTACGCCGCCTCCAAAAAGTTTGCCGAATGGCAATTTGCCAAAGCAGCTCAAGAAGGAGATGTCATTTACGGCATGGTTCGCTTTACTCATATGTTGGAAAATAGCTTGTTCTGCGAGGAAATGTCTAACAAAGTACAGCAAGGTAAAGCTGTCAACGTTCACGCTCCCCACCGCTACGTAACCGCTCAAAATCTTGTCGAAGCCGTACATTTATTGCTGAATTCGCTGGTGGTGTCCGTTCCCGGAAAACTGAAATTTGTCGCCGTGAGTAATCTCGGGTGGCCGACAGAAACCTTGGAAGTAGCTCTTTATAAAATTATTGAATCAGGCAAAAATCTGCCGATTTATTTTCAAGGACTTGTGCCGGGATACCAAGAACCGTTTTTTCTGGGACAGTTTGACTGGACAAAACCTAGAGACATTCACCTCCTAATTAATGTTTTGGAAACTCCTTTTAGAAGTGTTAACGATGCTGGCGACATGGTGAGTGCAGAATTAGCTCCTTTTTCTTTGCGCGTGTTAGATAAACAAGTGTCGAAGCTGGAAAGCTTAATCATCGCTCCCGATTTCCCGGAAGTGCAAATCAAGCAGGCTCTTGTCGCAGCGAAAAAAGAAGTGATTGCTTCTTCTTTTGCGTGGAGTTCCCCCCAAGACTTGTTGAAGATTTTGCAGTGGGGGATCAATCCGAAGAAATTGCAAGGTTACAAAACGGAAATCGGTGACTACAGCGAGATTATCGAACTCCTCCTGCAAGGAATTTACGGGCGGCTTAATCAAGAAATCTTGAACAGTGCGGGAGTTACTGCTGATGAATTGGATGACTTAGTTGAGAGCCTTTCTACCCTGGATTGTATTCAAGCAGAAGTCGGATATTTGCGATCGATGTCGAGAGATGTCAGAGAAGTTGTACCCCCCGCACATTTGAACCCCAAACAATCTCAACCTGTTGCTGTCGGCGATGCAGCGTAGCTTGAACCTAGTTTTGAGGAAAGGAGATTGCTTCCTGACTGGCAACCCACAGGGGGTGAATGAGCCGGCACATCGACCAAGTTGTTAGTTGATTAAGCAGCCCTGCACGCAGAACCTAATTATGTAGGGTGCGCAGTGCGCGCCTTACCTGTATAAGTACCGGGTTAAACCATTTTTTGCGTAAGTCATCTTAAAAACAGAATTGAGAAACCCGCCTTCTAAATTCTGAGTCTGTTTGAGGTTTAATTAAATTGATTTACTTAACCTTGTCAG
This sequence comes from Microcoleus sp. OTE_8_concoct_300, assembly GCF_031383065.1. Lineage (NCBI taxonomy): Bacteria > Bacillati > Cyanobacteriota > Cyanophyceae > Oscillatoriales > Microcoleaceae > Microcoleus > Microcoleus sp. OTE_8_concoct_300. Next base: position 15,802 of record NZ_JANMZH010000728.1, read on the forward strand.
AATCGACATGATATGATATTATTTGCGATAGCACAACCGCCATCAAATAAATTTTTAGTAAGGACGGCAGTCCTAAGCTGTTGCGGCATTTAAATTGTATGTCAAAAAAAATCAAAGTCTTGTGGGGTGTCCCGCCCGCGGAGAATATACAATTAAAATGCGCGACAGCTTAGTAGTTTTATGAGGACTTAAGTCATCACTAGAAACGTTATAACGGTTATTTTTTCCGGCATGATATGATGATACTTTAGATAGCGTTGCACACTGAGTTAACAAAGGTGCAATTAAATTAAATAAATGAACTCAATGAACGCAACAAATTAAATTAAATTAAGGTACGAGAATTGTGGAAATTAATCAGCTACTGTTCATATTGATAGATGTGGTGCTATTGGCGATCGCCCTGCTCCTTCTAATTCCCATTACAGTTCTATTTCTAGAATGCAGTGCAGCTTTCTTGTCCGGCTTCCGCCCCACAGCGGAAACTAAAGCGCCCCGCCCCAAAGTAGCAGTTTTAATTCCCGCCTACAACGAAGCAGCAGGAATTGCCGCCACCATCTCCACCATATTGCCGCAGCTAACACCTCAAGACCGCCTGTTAGTGATTGCTGACAACTGCACGGACGCCACGGCAGAAATCGCCCGTAACTGCGGTGCAAGTGCGATCGAGCGCCAAGATACACAACGCAAGGGCAAAGGATACGCACTGGATTTCGGCTTGACTGCGATCGAATCAGACCCCCCAGAAGTAGTCATCATGGTTGACGCAGACTGCATTTGTCAGCCAGACTCTATAGAAAAATTAGCCCGTGCTGCACTTGCTTCCAAAGGACCAGTGCAAGCAACTTATCTCATGGAACAGCCGCCCAATCCTACTCCGAAAGATTCCATTTCTGCTTTAGCATTTCTCGTGAAAAACTTAGTCCGTCCCAGCGGATTAAAACAGTTAGGATTCCCATCATTACTAACAGGAACAGGCATGGCTTTTCCCTGGTCGATAATTCGATCGGTTTCTCTAGCCAGCAGCAATATTGTTGAAGATATGCAAATGAGTTTGGATTTGGCGATCGCCGGACATCCAACCGTATTCTGCCCCGAAGCCAAAGTCACAGGGTGTTTGCCGCAGCAGCAGCAAGCAGCTAAAAGTCAAAGAACCAGATGGGAACACGGTCACTTGCAGACCTTGCTAACTCAAACTCCCCGGCTGGCTACAGCTTCTGTCCAGCAAAAACGTTTTGACTTAATGGCGATCGCCCTCGACTTGTCAGTCCCTCCCCTATCGCTTTTAGTCGCTATCTGGGTAGCTGCTTTTGCCGCCTCCTTAATAGCAGCAACCTTTGGAACATCCCCGATTCCCGCCGTCCTTTTAGCAGTACAAGGACTACTGATTTTAGTTTCAATTGTCGGCGCTTGGGCCAAATTCGGGCGTGCCGATATTTCGGGCTTAACTCTTTTATCCGTACCTTTTTACATCCTGTGGAAAATCCCTTTGTATCTGGGTTTTATCCTGAAGCGACAAACCAAATGGGTGCGGACAGAACGCGATGTCTAATATTTAGATTGAGATTGTTTAACCGCAGATATCAGCAGATAAACACAGATGAACGCACATATAATTTTATCTGGGTTCATCTGCGTAGATCTGCAGTTAAAAAAATTCATATAAAAACTTAAAAAAAGTTCACTGCTGCACCGGAATTTCAATCACAAACTCCGCCCCTTCGCCCGGTGCCGAAATGCAGATCAGCTTCCCACCGTGTTTCTCAACTACAATCTGATAACTGATACTCAACCCCAAACCCGTGCCTTTACCCACACCTTTTGTAGTAAAGAAAGGGTCAAATACCCGCGATCGCACTTCCTCAGTCATACCGGGGCCGTTGTTAGCAATAGAAATTCTCACCCAGTTTTTGTCGCATACCTCAGTCCGAATCAGAATCTTTCGCTCAAATCTTGGAGATAAAGGATTTTCGAGGCTAGCAGTTATTTCCTCCAGCCCCACTCTTAACTCTACTGCATCGATCGCATTGCTCAAAATATTCATAAACACCTGATTTAACCCAGAAGCATAACAATTTACATTCGGCAGTTGACCGTACTCTTTAACTACCTCAATGCCATGTCCGAGTGGATCCTTTTTCAACCTGTGCTGCAAAATTAGCAGAGTCGAATCAATCCCGGAGTGAATATCCACTGGTTTCATCTCGGCTTCATCAAGCCGTGAGAAATTCCGCAGCGACAGCACAATATTGCGAACGCGATCGACCCCAACCTGCATAGATTGCAGGATTTTCGGTAAATCGTCTTGAATAAAAGCGAGTTCAATATCTTCTGTTGTAGCAACAATCTCAGGAGTAGGATTCGGGTAAGACTCCTGGTAAAGCTTAATCAATCCCAGCAAATCCGAGCTATATTCGCTAGCGTGCATGACATTGCCATAGATGAAATTAATCGGATTATTAATTTCGTGTGCAACCCCCGCCACCAACAGCCCCAAAGAAGACATTTTTTCAGTTTGAATTAGTTGAGTCTGCGTCGAGCGTAATTCGGACAAAGTAACTTCCAATTGTGTCGCTTTTTCTCTCAATTGCCCCTCCGACAGTCGCAAAGCATCCTCCGCTAACTTGCGATCCGTAATGTCCTGTATTGTCCCAAATAACTTAATCACCTTACCGCCATCAAAAATAGCTTGCGCCTTAACATAAATATATCTGACATCTCCATCAGGGCGCAAAATTCTAATCTCATAGTCGCGAGGATTTCCTAACAGACTAATCTCCTCTACTCGCTCTAACCACAACTGTACGTCATCTGGATGAATTTGCTTCCTGTGTTCTAAAAGAGTGGGTTCTGGTAGTTCAGGGTCAAGACCAAAAATTCGGAATACTTCCTGAGACCAAGTTAATTTATCCCCCTCCAAATCAAATTCCCAGTTGCCGAGGTGCGCCAGTTTTTGAGCTTCTTGCAGCTTAGCTTCTTTAGTCTTTAATTCCTGCGTGCGCTCTTCAACTCTCACCTCCAGCGTCCGCGAATAATCCTCCAACTGTTCCTTAGCCTCCGACAAATTAGCAACAAGTACCGCATTTTCTAGAGAGATAGCCGCTTGGGAAGAAAGAATTTTCAAAACCTCCAACCTAGTTCGAGAAAATGCTTCAGTAGTTAAATTATTTTCTACATAAAGGATGCCTACGAGTTTGCTTTGATTCAGAATAGGAGTACAAAGCGCAGATTTCACTTGCTGCCTTTTAATATAGGGGTCATCTGTAAATAGACCTTCCCTAGCAGCCTGACTTAAAACTACATCAGAGTGCGTTTTTTCCACATAATTAATCACCGTTATAGGCAAAACCTCTGCAGGAGATACTCTAGGGCATTGCTCAACTGCAACATCCGAAGACTCCACCGCTGCCGCTGCTTTAATCAGCAATTTTCCTTCCTTGGGCATCAGGAGAAAACCTTTTTGCGCCCCAGCATTCTCAATCACCATTTTCATTAACTTTTCTAACAACTTATCCAGCACAATTTCGCTAGCTAGCGCTTGAGACGCTTTCACAACAGTTGTCAAATCTAATAAACTGCTGTGACTGCTGAGCGTGGTATAATTAGTGCTACTAATAGTTCGAGCGCCACTAGATTTGATCCCCGATGCAGGGGGTAAAGACATCGGATACTCTGACTCCAAATGTTTGACCTTGGCGGTTGCTCCCCAGTGAATATAGCCGTAGTAAGCATCTCTCAGATAACTCTGAGCCATTTTGTTTCGACCCTTAGCCCAATAAAATTCTGCCGCCAGTTCATTTGCTAGCGCTGCTTCGTGGATGTATTCATTCTTCGAGGCTCCTTTCACCGCTCGATCGTAATACAGAGCAGCTTTTTCATCTTGTCCCAATACTCGCGCTTTCTCTGCCTCTACTAAGTCATATTTGTGCTGATAATTTTCCGGAGAGTTCAAAGCCCAATGCTTCATTTTTTTCTGAAGCGAAGCAACTTTTTTTAAATGTTTTTTCTGTTCAATTTTTGAAGCTGCAGGATACAAAGCTAAGAGTGCTAGGGAATAGTAAAAATTGTGCATGGGAACATACATCATGGCCCTCACAGCCTCCGAATAATTTGATGCTGTCACGGCATATTCAGCAGACTTAGCATAATCTTTAAATAGATAACTTAGCCATGATTTATAAAAATATACTACAAATATTACCAAATTATTTTGACTCTCCCTTAATGCTGGCAGCCTCGTTTCTTCATTAAATCTCTCGCCAACTAACAGACAAGGATTAGCTGTTTTACATTGCAAATTTAAGACAACTTGCGCCCCAACTCTGGCTTGATCAAGCATAAATGCACTCTTATAATTCACCAACATTTGAATATATTGACTCTGCTTAATCTCCACAGACTCCAGAGGTTCGCCACTCAAAAATATATAATTGCTGTAAAAACTAGCACAATAACAAGCATTGCTGACATCTCCCGTTTCTAGTCCACTCTGAATACCCTCAAGTAAACCGATAAGACTTTCCCTGACCGGCTCAGACCAGTGACGGATAAAACCATTAAAATTTAGCGAGATTTGACAATTGTGCAAGTTGGTCTGAAATCTCTCTAAAAGTGCCTGAGCTAGTTGAGCGTATCGGTATCCAGAATCCATATCATCTAATACTGCACAGTGAATCAGCCCGTAACTTACATACCCGTGACTAGACAGTGGCGCATTCCCGTACTTAAGAGAAAGAGTAACCATTTTAAATGCGATCAGTGGGTACATATCGGGTGCTACTACAAAAGTAGCCGGAGTCATATTTGTTAAGAGTCGCAGCGCCGCAATTTTATTAGCATCAGTCATTGGTGGCAACTCAGCTAAATCCTCAATCCGTTTGTTTCCCACAGCTAATTTTGTCCGTATTAGCCACATGAAAATATTTAATTTATTGGGTTTTTGAGGAAGAGGGACTCCCAGCATTTTCAAAGCTTTTAGAGCTATATCTATCGAAGATTGGGCTTGATTTTGATTGAAGTAGAAAACAACTTTTAGCTCATAAACCTTGACTTTTTCTAGCAAATTTTGGGCGCGGGCTATAATAACCTCTGATAGCTGGAACGCTCGCTTAAAATCGGTATTTATATAGGACAATTCCAGCGCTTCGGTATGGAGTTCAATGATTAAATCATAGTGACTCTGCCAAGCTCTATCGGGTAGAAGTTCTAGACCTACATTAAAATATTTGAGCGCTGCTTCATAGGCGGCAGAACTCTTAGCTTTCTTACCAGCTATAAGATTAAAGTTAGCTAGTTCATCTCGCTTTTCTTGATTTGTGAGGAATTCCACCCCCATATTGAGTTGGTTGACAATATCAAAGATATTTTCTGCTATCTCCGATGGCGGGGTTGAATTCAGCAGCAGGAAGCCGATTTTTAAGTGGGTTTGTTTTTTCTGGGAGTCAGGGATGAGAGAATAGGCGGCTTGCTGTACGCGATCATGCAAAAACCTGTAAGATATTGGGTGTTGAGGGCGACTCCCAACTCCCTTCCCTTGCCCTCGCCGCTGGGAGCCTATTTCCTCAACGAGGGGGATTTTGTAAGCATCGCTCATTGGCAGAACTAAACCAGCTTGAAGCGCATCCCATAAATCAAGCGCTGTTTCTGAGTCTGTTTTTTCCCTAACAACTGCCAAATTGTCTAAATTAAAATGGTTGCCCATACAAGCAGCTAATTTTAATACTTGCTGCGTCTCCTCCGGCAGTTGTTGAAGATTCCGAGCAACTAATTCAACGACACTATAATCTGCAATGCCAGCGGCTTCAATTTTCGTGATGTTCCACTGCCACGCACCAGATGTGAAATTAAATTCTAACAGCTTTTCTGAGTGCATGGTTAAAAGCAGTTGAGTTAGAAAAAATGGATTTCCGCCAGTTTTATTAAAAATCAACTCTACCAGAGAATGTAAATTTTTGGTTTCATTACCCAAAGTATCGCGCACTAGCTGCGTGACACTACTAAACTCTAAACATGGGAGAATAATGTGATGCACCGCAGCACCAGTCTGTTGAATTTTTTCTACAGTTTGAACCAAGGGATGAGTCGAATTGACTTCGTTATCTCGATAGGCTCCTATCACTAAAAAATATCTGGTATCCAAGTCTGTTACCAGTTCCTGAATCAATTTTAAGGAAGCTAAATCTGCCCACTGCAAATCATCCAAAAAGAGAACTAGGGGGTGTTCGGATTGGGCAAACACATTCAAGAATTCTTTAAACAATCGATTAAAGCGATTTTGAAATTCTGTCGGTTCCAATTGTGGAACAGCAGGCTGCGAACCAATTATTAGTTCGACAGAAGGCACAACATCAATAATAATTCCACCGTTTTGACCTAGCCGCGATAAGAGCTTTTCTTTCCAAATTACCAACTCGTCTGAGCTTGTTGTTAATAACTGCTGCATTAATGATTCAAACGCTTGAGTTATTGCAGCATAAGGAATATCCCGCTTAAATTGGTCAAACTTGCCAGCAATAAAATAACCCCGCTGCCTGACAATTGGTTTGTGAATTTCACTGACAACTGAGGTTTTACCGATGCCTGAGTAACCGCTTACCAGCACCATCTCTGTTTTCCCAAAGCTGACTCGCTCGAATGATGCCATCAAATCAGCGACTTCTTGTGTGCGACCGTAGAGTTTTTGCGGAATCAAAAATTGACCTGATTTATCAAGGGTTCCCGGAATGAAATTTTCTATTTTGCCCCTAGTTTGAAGCTGAGTTAGACAATTTTCTAGGTCGGCTTTTACTCCAAAGGCGCTTTGATATCGGTCTTCCGCATTTTTAGCTAATAGTTTCATGACAATGGATGAAACTATCTGCGGGACTTGATTGTTTCGCTGATGGGGAGAAACTGGTATAACCGCAATGTGGCTGTGAATTAATTCTAGGGTGTCGGTGGAGTTAAAGGGCAACTCTCCTGTCAGCATTTCATAAAAGGTGATGCCAAGAGAGTACAAGTCAGTTCGGTAGTCAAGGTCGCGGTTCATTCTCCCAGTTTGCTCTGGGGATATATAGGCTAGAGTGCCTTCTAGCACAGTGGTATTGCTATTTTGGTGAACCTCTCTCGATAGGCGGGTCGCTATGCTAAAATCTGTAATTTTTAGTTGTTCAAAATCGGGTGTAATGATAATATTTGAGGGTTTAATATCTTTATGAATAATCTGGTTTTGATGCAATTCTCCGAGAGTTTGAGCCACTTGAATAGCCAGCGGCAAGAACTTCTGAAGTTTCATACTTTTACCCGCGAGATGGTGGCTGAGAGATTTACCGCCGCAATCTTCTAATATCAGAGCGAAACTATTTTTATATTTTTCTAAGCTAGAGGGTTTGATAATGCCTTTGATTTTGAGATTTGAGCTAATTTTGTATTCATGTCTCAAGCAGGTAATTTGTTCTATTGTGGGATACTCGCTCGGGAGTGTTTTAATGATGACTGACGCTCGATCGGATTCCCTGACTGCGCGATAAATGATGGACTTCACACCAAGTTGAACAACTTCTGTGATTTTGTAACCGGGAAGTGTATTCATTGCTTTTATTCTATTACGAAGTGTTAGATAGCTAAAATCGCGCTTGATGTTGACAAGGGCACGAGCCTGCTGTACATAAGTATTTTTGGTAAAAACTATAATTTTTTATACCTTCAGGTATAGTTAATTACTCGTAGATTTTGTAGATGCGGGATGTCTAAAGGTTGAGAGCGTCTAGATGGGCGGACAGCAGAACCTCTGATTTGAACTGCGACGTAATCCTGTACGGTCTGGCACCTGACCGAGTAGATTGCCATAGTGTAACAAATTCTGTGATGTTGAGGGCACCCATGAGCGACAAATCCTTATTAATTAAAGGTTTAGCTCGATGTTTGAGCCTTGTCACCAAGAACGAATGGGACCCCCGGGGCTTGAAAACGCAGGTTTAGGTGATCGAGAACACAATTCAATATCACGTGGATCATAAATAAGTATGATTCACATCATAGTAAACCTGTGATCAAATTGCTAGCATATTTTCATTAATCAGGTGCATCACAATGGAAGAATTTCTAGCATTGATTGAAAAGAAGAAGCAAGAATTTGCTAAATCTGGGCTATTTGAGTTTATGCGAGACCAAAGTATAGACCCAAGACAACGCCTAGCTTTTGCTCCCTGCATTGCTCCTTTGGTAATGAGTTTTGCTGAATGTAACAAGTATGTCTTCCGAGAAGAGCCAACCAACGATCCTATTCAGGAACTAGTTAATAAGCACAGTTATGAAGAGGATAATCACTGGTTGTGGTTTCTGGAAGATTTAGAAACACTGGGTATTAACAAATCGTTGAAGTTCAGCGATGCTTTGAATTTTGTTTGGAGCGAAGAAACAAGAGCTTCGCGGTTGGTATCACATCAAATTTTGCGATACGCTTATGGAGCCAGTCCGATCATTAAGTTACTAATCATTGAAGTCCTAGAAGCAACGGGGAATGTGTTTTTCTCAATGGCACAACCAATTGCAGAAGAACTGGCAACAATTACTCAAAAGGAGCTTATTTATTTTGGCCACTTTCATTGGGAGGTGGAAAATAACCACAGTAAGGATTTACCTCAGCAGAGGCGATGGAGCGAAACAATACAACTGACTATTAAGCTCCGTCGAGAGGCTTTTGAGGTAGTTGAGAAGTTGTTTGAAGTTTTCACGGAACTGATGGATGAACTTCTGGTTTATGCAAAAACGCATAGCTTTGAGCAACCTTTTGCCAAACCCCGCGAGATTTGGCAACATTTAAAAGCTGGGTAGCTTGCCAGATGTAATAGTTTTCAATTTTGAGAACCAGACAAATCTTAGAATGAGCTCAAATTCATTACTTAGTAAGGAGACTCATCATGTCATAATTTAACGGCAATTCAACTGTAATCAATGAGCTAGAACCGACAAGGATTCACACTTGGACAGAGAATCTGGAGATTGCTCACACTTGGACAGAGAATCTGAATATTGCTCATACTTGGACAGAGAATCTGGATCTTGCTCATACTTGGACAGAGAATTTGGAGATTTCCCACAGTTCTCACATACCTGAAGAGGATAAACTAACAGTCGGATAAAACGTTTTACAGTCAAAATTCAGCCTCGCTCATTCCGAGGCTGAATAATTACTCGATCGCGGGAGAGTGCCTTTCATCAGACATCCCTTCATGTTGTGATTGGCTATTGGGGATTAAGCTTTGACTATCCATCTTTAATTTAGGTCAGGTACATTCCAAGTCTTTCTACGGTCCGAGTAGCGATCGCAACTTTCGGGAAATATGGTTGGCCGCGATCGCGCGATGTTTCGTCAGTGTCCAAATTCAGCATCTACTACCTTTATTTGATATGAGCGATTACGACGTTGTTATTGTCGGCGGCGGCCCCGCTGGGACCACTGCGGGCACTCTGATCAAGAAATACAATCCCAATCTCAGCGTGCTAATCGTAGAGAAAGAAAAATTCCCTCGCGATCACGTTGGGGAAAGTCAATTGCCTCAAATTAGTGATGTGCTTCAGGAAATGGGATGCTGGGATAAAGTAGAAGCAGCCGACTTCCCAATTAAAATCGGTGCAACCTATCGCTGGGGAACAGATCCAAATCCTTGGGATTTTAATTTCATTAAGCCTGAACAGTTTAAAGATGAACAGCGTCCTGCTAAATTCGAGGGACACAGACGGCAAACTGCTTTCCAAGTCGATCGAGCAAAATATGACGAAATTTTGCTGCGCCACGCCCAAGAAATGGGGTGCTTAGTCAGAGAAGAAACGGCGGTGGTTAAGGTAGATGTGGTGGGCGATCGCATTACGGCCCTGCACTTGCGATCGCAAGAACAAATAACCGCCCGCTACTACATCGACGCCTCCGGGCACATCGGCGTACTGCGGCGAATTTTAGGCATCAAGACACACTGCCCGACGCGGTTGCAAAACATTGCTATCTGGGACTACTGGACAAACGCTGAATGGGCCGATGAAATTGGCATTGGCGGCACCCGCGTACAGGTGATGAGTTTGAGTCATGGGTGGATCTGGTTCATTCCCTTAGGCCCAACTCGCACCAGTATCGGCTTCATTTGTCCTGCGGAACATTATAAGCTGCTGAAAAAGCGACCAGAGGAAATCTATGCCGAAGCCCTCAATAGCGAACCCCGCATCAGCAAGTTAATCGCCCATGCTACCAGTACGGGAAAGATTGAGACTACAAAAGATTGGTCATTTTTGGCCGATAAAACAGTAGGAGAAAATTGGTTTTTGGTGGGTGAAGCTGCGGGTTTTGCTGACCCGATTTTAGCGGCGGGCATGACTTTAGCTCATACCGGCGCTCGTGAATTGGCTTACACGATTTTGGCATTAGAGCAGCAGAAACACGACGGCAACTGGCTTAAATCTCAATACGACCACAATCAGCGCAGCCGAGTTAAAAAGCACATTCGGTTCGCCGATTACTGGTACGCTGCTAACGGTCAATTCACTGATTTACAAGAACATTCAAGGGAAATTGCGCGGGATTCGGGGTTGAATTTAAGCCCGGAAAAAGCTTTTCAGTGGTTGGCTCAAGGGGGATTTACCAATGATATTTTGGGTCAAGCTGTGATTGCTGGATTTGATTTGGGTTCTATGAAACAGGTGATGCAGCGCTTCTCGCAGCAGGAGGTTCCTTGGCTACTTTCGGCGTACAATGTGTTTCAGTTAGACCTAGGGTCGGCTGATGTTGAGTTTGTAGCTGTTTATAATGCTGGTGAAATTAACAGGATCAAGTGTTATGTTAAGAACGGTCAGCGGTTGCCTGTTACAGGTTTCTATGGTTTGCTGATTGACATTTTGAGCCGCACTGAGTACATCGAACAAATTTATCGGCAGTTGGTGCTGGTGTTTAGGGAGCGTTTTTCTGTGCAACACGCTCGAGTAGCTCTTCATCAAGCCCTTGGTTGTTTGGAGGTGATGGTGAGTTCTGGTATTGTCAAGGCGATACTGAACCCGGAGTTGTCTAAGTTGAATATTTCCATACCTATGGAAGGTGAGTTAATTCACACTCACAGGGATGCGAATTAAGGGGCTACAAGAAAGCTTGACCCCAAAGCATCTCAAATCTTAAAAACAAAAAGTCTGAAGCTGGAAAATTCCAACTTCAGACTTTTACTAACTCCCCGGGTAGGATTTGAACCTACGACCAATCGGTTACACTTATCCCAACGTTTCCGAAGGGGGCGGACTATTTCATCATCCCTACAAATCATGTTTGTGATCTGTCGTCGGATGTCAGGCGCTATGAGATTTATTGGTTAGGCTCCTCATCTCTAGTCTCTGCACCTTTCCGGCTACTTGCGATCGCAACCGCTGCCTTTCGCCAGACTTGGCTCAAGATTGCCGCCACCCGAAGTGCTGCGGTTTCCTTGAATTCACCCGATTTTTCAGTACCCGTTACCGGATAGAGCTGCTATGTCACTAGGGCTTTTGGTTGATGCCAAAGGCTTGCATTCATTACAGCCGACCGCTCTGCCACTGAGCTACCGAGGATTGGGGGTTTTTGTTACCCACATTTACTAACAATAGCTGAACTTACTCGATTTGGCAAGGCCTTTGATAAACTTTTTTTGTCATACCGCCGCCGGGTTTGTGCAGCTAATGCAGCCCCATTCTCAACTTGGCGAGGCGCTTCTGGGATTCTGGATCGAGGGAACTGGCGAGAAAGCGACTGGAATTGTGTTTGCGGGATTTGTGCTGGCGCTCGCTGCGGCGGGCGGTGGCTTCTACGTCAGCCGCTAGTTGTTCGGCGGACATCCATTCGGCACCGTAGCCGACTACGGTCAATTGTTGCGCTCGGTCTGAGGTGGCGACAATCATGCGGCCTTTGCCTTTGACCGATCGCAACTCGTAGCGCAAACTAGCACAAGATTTTTCAATATAAGTATCTGCTGTCTGACCGAAGTCAGTGTAGTGCACGGATAAATTTTTAGTAATAATTTCTTTAACGCTGGGAGTATCTCGATAGTGCGCGTCAAACACTAGCCGAGCCTCAAAATCTTGAACAGCGCTGTAGTTAACTAAAACCTCTATTAACTCGCGGCGAGCTGTTTCGAGTTCGTCGCGATCGCGCTTCTCTCGGAGTCGAGGCCAAAGTCCAATTATGTTATAGCCGTCTACAAGTAAAACTGCTTGCGATACATAGGTTGACATGGTTCAAGGCTGAATAGCTCCAGCACATATAGGACATTATTTGCATTGTTCATCAAAGCTTTTGTTGCATTTTATTACAGATTGATGTGTAATTGCTAGGTTCGATCGCGGCAGCACTTGATCGCGCGGAGTCAGAAACCCGGTTTCTGCGTGGAGATATCGCCGCCGGCACGCCCGGATTTTTCGGAGAAACCGGGTGCGAGCAAGGCAGTACGCAAGATAATGGGGGCGTGCGACGTGAAGTCGTACATTAGGCGCATCTGCGCTGAATAACTGGAGAGCCGCCTCTCCCGGAGAACTCTCTCTCTCTGTCCCCACATAAAAGAGTGTCACACTCCGCCTACAACAGCAGTAAGTAATGAACCTGTTG
>NZ_JANMZH010000792.1:0-15772 GCF_031383065.1 Microcoleus sp. OTE_8_concoct_300
ACCTTGCAAAACTTCAATTAAAATTTCTAGTTACCAGGCTCTGCCTGGTAATTAATATCCGGAGGCTCAGCCTCCAAATTTCTGTCTCGTTTGCCTTGTTTTAATGGAGGCTGAGCCTCCTGAAATGCGTTACCAGGCAGAGCCTGGGAACGAGTAAAGGTAAATATATCAACCTTGCAGAACTTCAATTAAAGCATCGCCCATTGCCCGACAGCCGACGAGTTTCATGCCTTCTGACATGATATCACCAGTGCGATAACCTCGATCCAAAACTTCGACAACTGCTTGCTCGATTTTATTAGCAGCTTCCGGCTGATTTAACCCGTAGCGCAGCATCATGGCCGCACTCAAAACTTGGGCGATGGGATTTGCTTTATCTTGTCCGGCGATGTCGGGTGCGGAACCGTGCACGGGTTCAAAAACTCCCGGCCCGGTTGCTCCCAAACTAGCAGAAGGCAGCATTCCAATACTACCAGTTAGCATCGCCGCAGCATCGGAAAGAATGTCGCCGAATAAATTGCCGGTGACAATAGTATCGAACTGTTTCGGCCAGCGAATTAACTGCATGGCTGCGTTGTCAACGTAGAGGTGAGAAAGTTCGATATCAGGGTATTCTGAAGAAAGGGCAATAATACGATCGCGCCACAGTTGCGAAACGTCCAACACATTGGCTTTATCAACGGAACACAGCCTTTTCCCCCGCTTAGAAGCTGTCTCAAAAGCCACTCGCCCGATTCTGTCAATTTCCGAGTCGGTGTAAGCCATCGTATTGACGCCGCGTTTTTCGCCGGTTTCCGTCTCAAAAATGCCTTTCGGTTTGCCGAAGTAAATGCCGCCTGTGAGTTCGCGGATTACCATAATATCCACGCCTTCGACAACTTCCCGTTTCAAACTAGAAGCATCAACCAATTGCGGTAAAATAGTCGCAGGCCGCAAATTTGCAAACAATCCCAATCCGGCGCGCAGTCCTAATAATCCAGTTTCCGGGCGCTGTTCGCGGGGCAAATTATCCCACTTGTAACCGCCAATGGCTGCTAACAATACGGCATCGCTGTTGCGGCATTTTTCCAGTGTTTCTTCGGGTAGCGGATTGCCTGTTGCATCTATAGCAGCGCCGCCCATTAAAGCTTCTTGAAATTCAAAGCCGATGTCCAATTGTTTGGCGACAAGTTTCAGGACATCTACCGCCACAGCGATAATTTCAGGGCCGATTCCGTCTCCTGGTAAAAGAGTGATGCGGTAGTTTTGAGTCATATCGATTTTGGAGTTTTGATGGTAGATTTTTGAGGGGAAGCTAAGAACTTCTCGCCGGCTTAGAATTATATCAGCTTCTGTACGCCATCGCACAAACTGGATTTTCACCCGTGAATACATTGTATACAGATACCGACATCAACGAATACTTTCGCGCGCTGACGGGATTTCAACCCCGACAATTCCAAACAGAAACAATCCACAAAATTCTCAACCGCCAAGATGTCCTGCTGAGGGCGCCCACGGGTTCGGGAAAAACTGAAACGGAGCTCGCCCCTTTTCTCTTTTGTGTTTCGCGAATGGATTTATTGGGAGGGCGATTTGGAAATTCACTGTGGAGCAAATTATCGATCGCCCGAATTGGCAAAATTGTTCGCTATAATCAACTATTTTGGCAAGCGGGGCTGCTTTTTTCAGTATTTGCCCGATCGAACTCAAATCACTCCCGAACCCCTGTGGTAGCGGAATTTGAGCCTTAGTTTCACCGTCGGGGCGATCGACGATTTAGGCAAAAACACCTTATAAAGCAAAATCAATCCCTTTTCTTCGGAAAGAGCAACACTTGACAAATACCGCACAATTGTTACCGGATTTCTGCCCCTAAAACTAACAGCTACCAGCGCGCGCTATGACTTTTACGAAAGACTCTGAACAAGAATTTGCCGGATTGAGTTTAGTATTAAAACCTGCAGCTACCTCAACTCGTTCGGTTCCATTAAGCGAGTTGCTGCCTGCTTTTGAACGTCCGTTAGTTTGGGTTCCTGTGGTTCCGAGAGGAGGCGTTTTAAAAGTAAGGGCGGTTTTGCAGCAGCCAGAGTTTTATACAGAACTAATGCAGGCTATTTGCTGGGAAATCAGCAAGCATAAAACAGTGGAATGGCAAGGAAAAATCTGTGAAGTTACGGGAGTTGAAGTCGATTCTTCATCCCTGCACGTTCTCCAAATTCCGCTGCGGGCAACCGATGAGCTTCCGCACACTTTGGGAAGGGCGGTTCACGCTCAATTTTTCCACTGGATAGGATGTGGAAATGCCGAACTAGCTCAAGATGTGCACCAACAGGAGAATTTTCCCGGTGCTTTAGTTTTGAAACCGGGAAAATCTCCGCAGCAAAAATATCTCAAATTCGGATTCCTGCGGCCGGAATTGGTGGCTCCTTTCCTGTGGGGATTGAGTCAAGATATCGGCGCAGACATTGCTTTGACGGGGATTCCTTGCCGTTTGGGGGAAGCGGTGGAAGTTGTGGAAGCTAGCAGTTATGAGATTTTAGCAGAGTCGCCGGCCCAAAGGTCGATCGAACTAGAGTTTCTGTCGCCGACAAGTTTCAAGCAACTTCAGTCATGTCAGCCTTTCCCTTTGCCGGAATTAGTATTTGGAAGTTTGCTGCGCCGCTGGAATATTTTTGCTCCCACAGCGCTGCAATTTCCGGCGGTTGAGTGGACTGGTGTCACTGCTGCTTACGAGCTCAAAACTCGCGCTTTGAAAATGAAAGCGGGAGCAGAAATTGGGACGACTGGATGGGCGAGATATCAATTTGCGGATGCCGAACAGGCAAAAATTGCTGCGGTTCTTGCTCGTTTTGCAGCGTTTTCTGGTGTGGGGAGAAAGGTAGGAATGGGCATGGGACAGGTGAGATTAAGGTAAATGATTTATAGGCGCTATATCAGTTTACTGTTTAGCGTTCAAAGTACCCTTTAAAAAGGGAAAATTAGGGGCATCTATACTCGGTTTTTAAGTAAAAATATACAGGGTTTTAGGGTTGAGTTGACACTCACGGTCAACTGTCAATATTCAACAGTTAGTTGTTTATTTGGTGATTTACTATTTGCCGGATTCCGAAGGTGCGAACAAACGGCGGACGCGGCTGCACAAGTTGCTGTCTGGATACGGAAAGTGGACGCAGTACAGTGTTTTTGAGTGTTTTTTGACGGGGGTGCAATTTGTGAAGCTTCAGCAGCAGGTTGAAAAGTTGATTAAGCCTGTGGAGGATTCGGTGCGTATTTATGTTTTGGGTGCGGGCAGGCGTGAAGCGGACGATTACTTAGGGTTCCCAGCAACCTAGAGAGGAAAGGGCGATCGTCTTTTAAGGCTATTTAAGGATAGGTGGCTGTAGTTTTGCTGTGCGGATCCACAATCAATCAACCCGGTTGCTGGGAAATCGGGTTTTTTTGCTGGGAGCACTCTTGACAGGGAAGGGCGATCGGCTTATGATAATTTTCGTGAACCGAAGTGAATCCAAAACTTGCGGGGGTTGACAAAAACGCCAGAACCTTGAAATTTTTATAGTTTAATTTGGGATGTCCGCGCACTTGCGAACTGGTTGCAATAAGCGGGGCTGTAAGGAAGGTGAAAATGAGGTGGACGAAAACCCTTGGCAGAATCCTCTCTCTGATTGGGTTTGGGCGATCGGTCTTTCAACAAATAGAATCCCGGCAACGGGACTGAAACATGCTTGCGATCGGGGTGATTCCGAGTTCCATTCCGGTCCTTTCAACAAATAGAATCCCGGCAACGGGACTGAAACTGATCGACTCAATGCACTTAACATCAAGCCAGTGGATCTTTCAACAAATAGAATCCCGGCAACGGGACTGAAACAAGATTCTGAATGAAGAATCTGCCAAACGAATAGGCTTTCAACAAATAGAATCCCGGCAACGGGACTGAAACATTCAACAGCAATCGCCTCTATTTGCTCCGCTATTTACAACAAATAGAATCCCGGCAACGGGACTGAAACGGATGAGTTACACCAAGCAAACGGGCAAAAGCTCGATATCTTTCAACAAATAGAATCCCGGCAACGGGACTGAAACAGTTGTTTGTAACGCTCTATACCAATTGCTTCTTGCTTTCAACAAATAGAATCCCGGCAACGGGACTGAAACTGCAAATCCTATCTTTGCACCACTCCTAAATATCCAGTCAACTTTCAACAAATAGAATCCCGGCAACGGGACTGAAACTTCTCCTGGGACGCCTATAAAGCTAAGTTTGCAGCTTTCAACAAATAGAATCCCGGCAACGGGACTGAAACTCAATCCCTCATACTCAACCTTGTCCATCAGTCGAGACTTTCAACAAATAGAATCCCGGCAACGGGACTGAAACAACGCAAAATCCTTGATTGAAGAGTATCAACTCAGCTTTCAACAAATAGAATCTCGGCAACAGAACTGAAACAATGTATAGGACACGAGACGAAAAGCCAAAATCCAGCCATGCCGCCCACCAAGCGGCAGCCTTTCAACTCCTCGAATCCGCGCAACAAGATTGAAATAAGATAAAAACAGTTCGATCGCACCCACGTACAAAAAAATCGGCAAGGAGTCGCGCAGTGGCAGAGGGCGAAGGCATACCAACATCAGCACAGATTGATTCTCGGGACTATTCTTGGGCCTTTTGGCCAGTTGTCCCCCTCTATCCCTACAGCAAGCGGCGCACCATCCGCAAGGAAATAGTCAAGGACACAATCTGGACTTTTGACCAGCTACAAGGCATTTTCTACGTAGTCGTCCCGATTCGGATGACTGTAATTAAACTAGAACCCGAAGGCCTTCTCGTCTACGCCCCCGTTGCACCGACTCCTGAGTGCATCCGCTTGGTAAAAGAGTTAGTAGCAGAGCACGGCGAGGTGAAGTACATCCTGCTGACAACGGTTTCCGGCATCGAACACAAAGTTTTTGTCGGCCCCTTTGCGAGGTGTTTTCCTCAAGCGCAGGTGTTTGTCGCCCCGCAGCAGTGGAGTTTCCCGGTGAATTTGCCGCTGAGTTGGCTGGGTTTGCCCGCAAAACGCACCTCTGTACTGCCCTTTGACAGCAGCAACACCCCCTTAGCCGCTCAATTTGACTGGGCAATTCTCGGCCCCCTCGACCTTGGTTTGGGCAAATTTGCTGAAGTTGCCTTATTTCACAGGCGATCGCGCACGCTGATGTTAACAGATTCCATAGTTTCGATTCCCGAAAACCCGCCCGCGATCGTCCAACTCGACTCTTACCCCCTGCTGTTTCACGCCAAAGACAGCGCCTCGGACATGGTGGCAGACACCCACGAAAATCGGCGCAAAGGGTGGCAGAGAATCGCCTTATTTGCCATGTATTTTAGCCCCAGCGTGCTGGAAGTGCCGCCGTGGTCGGAGGTGTTAGCCAACGCACGCAAAGCGCCAGAACGCTCTAGAAAAGCTTATTTCGGGTTGTATCCGTTCAATTGGAAAATAGATTGGGAGCGATCGTTTGAGGCTTTGCGGGGAGGAGGGCGGTTGTTTGTCGCGCCGATTTTGCAGACATTGATTCTCAACCGCGCCCCGAGGGAAACTCTCGATTGGGTGGATAAAGTGGCGAGTTGGGACTTTCAAAGGATTGTACCTTGTCACTTCGATAGTGCGATCGACTCCCGGCCGCGTGAATTTCGGCAAGCATTCTCATTTCTGGAAAAACACTCGCCTGTTAATTCCTTACCCGAAGACGATTTTAAATTGCTCAGGCAGATTGATGCCGGTTTGAATAAAACTGGTCTTGTACCGCCTGCGAAAGACAAGGTTTAATCTTACATCTTGCACCATTGTTAAGAACAGGCAAGATGCCTGTTCCACAAAACTCAATGTTATTGTGGAACGGGCAAGATGCCCGTTGCTAAACAGGTAATTGAGAATAGTGCAACATCTCAGTTTAATCTTACATCTTGCACCCTTCTCAAGAACAGGCAAGATGCCTGTTTCACAAAGAATGAATTTTTTTCTTGTGGAACGGGCCGAAGAGCCCGTTCCCAAACAGCTAATTGAGAATAGTGCAACATCTCAGTTGACTCAGATATCTGTAGGGACACGGCAATACCGTGCCCTTACCTTTCGCACTTAAACTCATCAAACTTCACCACTTCCGATTCGGGTTTCCGCGTATCAAAATAGTAGCTGCTAACCGTACCCTCCCCCGTATCAAAAATAGTAAAAGCCGTAATATCGTTGCTCTCAATATACGGCAGCGGCCGCCCGTCTTCTCCCAACAAAGGCGCAACAGTCGGCACCACAGGTTCCAATCCGTTCGGATCTCCAATAGCGCTGTAATCTTCCCGATATCCCGGCGGCACAAATCGGCGCTTTTCCCCCGCAAAAGCACCGTAACTGTTGCCCACATTAGAAGTCTCCAAAAAGTGCATTCCGCTGGAACTTACAAACCGATTCCACAAGTGCGAATGTCCGTAAAATACCAACTGCACCCCCGCTGTTTCTAGTAGCGGCACTACATCCCTAATCAGATAATCTTGCTGTTTCGGATACTCGTAACGCACCATTTTAATCTCGCCATCGAGAGTGCGATCGACTATTTGCACTGGATCAGTATAAGCAGGTACAATATTGTCACCCAGAGAATGCGGCGGGTGGTGAAACATCACAATTTTATATTTTGCCTGCTGGAATTCCGAACTCTTTAACTCTTGTTGCAGCCAAGTATATTGAGCGCTGCCCTTGACAATCGGCTCAAAAATATGCTGTCCGTAGCCCCATTTTTCGGGATTATTAAAATCTTCGTCCCGTTCGCGATACCTGCCTCTGGCACGCGGATCTAAATTCGGAGTCCGCCAGATATTCGTAACATACAAAGTTACTAACCGCACGTCCCCAAAAGTCACAGCATAGTATTTTTTTCCTCCCGGTAACTTGAAAACTTCGTCATAGGTATCGCTATTAAAAGTATTGTTTTTCAGCCAAATTTCCCGCACTGAAGGGTCATTATTGGGATTCAAAGAGGCAGCACGTTGAGCGTATATTTTCTCGGCTGCGGCGCGGGGAAAAGGATCATTAAATTGGTCACCGAGTGTGCTGTTGGTTGCAAAGCGACCCATAATTTCATGGTTCCCAATGGCGGGGAATAAAGGCGCGTGTTGGATCAGTTCGCCGCCGCTGTAAACGGTTTTGATGCCGTTTTTGTCCAGTTCGGAAAATGCGCGACCTTGCAAAGCGGGAAAGAAGGCGCGGCCGCAATTTTCGTCAAACCATTCAGAAGCGCGATCGGGTATATTAATTAAATCCCCTGCCATAAAAACCGCGTCAACTCTCCCAATTCTTTCGGCTACTTTTTGGAGATTTGCTGCTGTCATAGGCATCAATTGATGGTCGGAAGTGAGAAGAATTTTGAGGGCACTTCCTGCTGCTGGTGTAGGAGAAAGAGTGAATATTTTGCTGCTGACAGATGCGCCATCTTTCCTTTCGCTCGTGACTCGATAAGGAATGCGAACACCGGGCATTAAATTGGGGACTTCTGCTTCGTGGCGCCAGATGTCGCGGACAATTGGATTGCTGTCAATTATGCTTTGTTTGATTTCATCGGAAATGCGCGAGTCTTTGTCTTCGCGAGTGCGGCTTAGCTTCGTAGTATTTGCAGCCGAAATTTCCTTCAGATTTTCGCCGTAAGCAACCGTGTTGCGAGTACCTGCAAACTCTGTAAACCAGACAACTCGCACCGAGTTTGCTGTTGGAAATTGCAGAAACGGATCGGTTAAAAGTTGAGGTTCGTTGACGTAAGATGGCATAATGAAACCTAGCAAGAGGACAATCAGAAAGAGGACGGCAAAAAACCAGGGCTTGCCACGCAAATCTCTAGGATATTCTAATTTTTCGGGCAATAATTTCAACATAAGGAAGAAGTCATTAGTCTGTAGGGGCGGGTTTCACCAGCTTTCATAGAACGGCAAACCCAAATACATATAAACCTGCCCCCGGCAACAGAATTAGTCAACAGTCATTAGTCATTAGTCATTAGTCATTAGTCATTAGTCATTAGTCAGAAGGAAAAACAGCGATCAATTTTAGATTCTAGACTTTGAATTTTAAACTACCGACGTTATCAAAAAGTTAAGAAATTAGTAAAATATCTCACATACAGCGTATTCCAGGTTTATAAAGTGTAGTAGGGACTTAGGCTCAGCCCTTCTTCGTGTCAACTTAACGTCAAATGTAGTAGGGGTCTGCTGTTTGACGATTAGGATTCGATCCCTCTGGGGCCCCCCTTAATAAGGGGAGTAGGGGTGGGACAAGATTCTTCTCAAAGCCGCCCTCCGGCGGGGGATTTAGGGGGATCTAGACTGAGTTAAAAGCGAGATTTATCAGGGGTTTCAGTCTTAAGTGGTCACCAATGAGCTCTTGCAGTCTCCCTAGGGGGATTAATAGGCGGTTATACTTCATAGATGTGGAATCTGCTGTATAACAAACCTCAAGCATTTTTTCACATCTTCTTATCTCTCCATTCTCTTTCTCTGCGCCCTCTGCGCCCTCTGCGGTTAATTATTTTAAAAAATCTTTCTCAAAAATGATTGAGACTTGCGATATAACATTCTTAACACCCTTCCTTCAATCTAAAATCTCAAATCCCATGACCCGCCACCTTCTCAAAGCTAACTGCAAAACCGTACACTTGGGCGGTTTTTCTCCGAAGCTCGAACCTGCTTTAAGCGTGGATTCTGGCGATCGCATCGATATCGAAACCTATTCAGGATATTATGTTGCTGACAAAGCGCCGCGCGAATTTCTCACCCCCGAATTTTTAGATATTTGTCAGAATTTGCCTGCCAACCGCAAAGTTGGCCCGGGGCCCCACTTGCTGACAGGCCCGATTTATGTTAACAATGCCGAACCGGGAGACGTTTTAGAAATTTACATTGAGGATGTTTACCCGAGTTTACCAGTAGGATTTAATGCAATTCGCGCCGGATGGGGAGCTTTGCCTGAGTATTTCCCCGAACCTAAATTGCGGTTTATTCCGCTAGATTTAGAGCAAAAAATTGCTGAATTTCCCCCAGCTAGTGGCCTTCGGATTCCCCTGCATCCTTTTTTTGGAATTATCGGCGTTGCCAATGCAGAAATCAACCGTTCTTCTATTCCTCCAGAGCGCTATGGCGGCAATATGGACAATCAGGAACTTCAACCAGGAACGCGGTTATTTTTACCTGTTTTTCTGCGTGGCGGGTTACTGTCCATCGGCGACGGACATTCGGCACAAGGAGACGGTGAAGTTGACGGTACTGCCCTGGAAACTTCGATGAAGGGGACTATTCAAATAATCTTACGCAAGGATTTATTTCTGATATCTCCGTTTGCTGAAACGCCCACTCATATTGTGATTATGGGATTTGGTAAAACATTAGATGAAGCGTTTGAGATGGCGGTAAAAGAGACGATTTATTGGCTCCAAACTTGGGCGGATTTCAAAGAAGAAGATGCTTATGTTTTTTGTTCCCTCGCGGTAAGTTTTCGGATTACGCAGGCTGTCAACAATCCCCAAAAAGGAGTTCACGGAATGATGCCCAAGTGTATTTTGCCGGAGGTAAAAATTATTGGCCCCCGAATTTGAGGTAGTATGATAACACGCGAGGGACAAAAAAATCAGGATCGCGATCGCACAAACGACACAAATTTGTCACTGCTATGGTCGATCTCGATCGCAATCCTGTTGAGAAGTAAGCTTAGAATGGGGATCTGTTACAAATTCTATATAAATCGAACTCAAGATGAAAAACCAGACTGACGATGTTGCCAAAAAAGATTTAGTCGATCGAGCTTTTGGTAGTGCAGCGATACCAGACCCAACAGCGTGGGTGCACGAACATTATTTTCTGGCTAATTTCGCGGATACTCTCGCCCACCTCCAAGAAAATCTGTCTGAAGACAGTGGCGAAAGCGGCGACTCGGGCGACTCGGGCGAGGGGATATTATCGCTCAATGCTAAAATTAGAGAGATATTGAGAGCTACTTTTAGCGACGACTGCTGGCAGTATGTCGAAAGTTTATTGTGAGTTTGGTAAAATCCATAAGTATTTGTACCTTCATAAGTTGAGAGGGTAAATTTTACCAGTTTCCACAAAGAATGCAACTGTAGGCGCCTGATCCAAACCCTTATGCAGTCTGTCATTCCTAATTCTTTAATCTCAAATCTCAAATGGTATCAGTTTCCTCCCCCAACACTGACTCGCAACTGAGAGTGCCGGGGTGCATTTCCACAAGAATTTGATCTATTTTGATGTAGGATACTCTAGGTCAACCCGAAATTAGTGTCGCTAGGAATTTCGATAGATCGCAAAAAAGCTCCACTTTCTTCGGGCAAAGCAGTATTGATAAACATCCCGCTGCCCAACTCAAACCCAGCTTGCTTGGTGACTCTGGGAATAATTGCGAGATACCAGTGAAAGTATTTTGTTCCCTGTAGGGCGATCGGCACCGATCGAATATTATAGTTGTAATCGGGATTGTTCAATCCGTAATAAAGCTGAGCCAGTACAGTTTTCAAAGTATAAGCAAGATCGGTAAGTTCCGGATCAGTAATTTCATCAAACGAAGAGGAATGCCGGCGCGGAAAAATCCAAGTGTGAAACGGTGAAAGTGCAGCGTAAGGGATAAAAGCGACAAAATGTTCACTCTCACAAATGACTCTTTCTTTCGCCGCTAATTCATCTTCCAAAGTCCGGCAAAATAGACATTCTCCCGTGTCGTCAAAATATCTAATAGCTTCGTCGATGCGGCTGCGAAATTGGGTTGGTACAACGGGCGTGGCTGCTAACTGCGAGTGGGGGTGTTCGAGAGAAGTTCCGGCACTTTCCCCGTGATTTTTGAAGATAAGAATGGTTTCAATGTGGGGATTTTTTCTAATTTCTACATAGCGCTGGCGGTATACTAAAAGTATGTTGGCAACTTCTTCAACGCTCAACAAAGCTGTGGTCAAATCGTGTCGCGGGTGTTCGACAATTACTTCGTGAACGCCGATTCCCGCCATGGTGCGGTGAATTCCCGATGATATCCTCATCCATTCTGCTGTCGGGGAGAGGGCGGGATATTTGTTGTAAATTGCCCTGACTTTCCAGCCGGCGCGATCGCCCAAACGGCAAGTTTCTAAGGTTCCGTCTTCTTCATTTCCCACGCAAAACGGGCAATCGGCACGGTGGGGTGGCACTACTGCTGGCAACTTTTTTGTGTTGGCGAATTGATCCGGTCTTGTCGCCCGTTCCGTGGCGATGATTACCCAATCTCTGGTAATTAGATTTTGTCTAAGTTCAGACATTTTCTTACCTTCAGTTTCCGGGTCAAATTGTCTCTTATTTTAGATACATGATTTGTGATTTGTCATCGCTTTTTGGTAAAATCTTAATAAATCTTGACTTTTAAATTTCCGGCTTGCAGTCGGCTAGATACCCGAATTATTCAATAATTCTGGTGTCTAAAGTGGGTAAAGCTAATAGCAGTTTGAACAAGTGAAAAAGAATTGTAAAATCGTTGCTAAATTCAAATCATCCGCGTGGATCAGCGGTTAAATTTTCTCACCAAGCCATTCCCTCCCCCTCGCCAACAACTCGTCCAAACTTTCGATCGGCCAAAACCGCACGTTTCCATCCTGCGAACCAGTTATTAAAGACTTCCCGTCCCGACTAAAACAAATACTATAAATCGGACTTGTTAACTCCACAAAATCTGCCTCACCTTTGAGCAAATTGCCCTTATAGCCGCTAAAGTCTGCAAGTAAATCCCCCTGTAAGTCCCACAATTTTGCGGTGTTGTCAGATGACGCAGTGGCGATCGTATCTCCTGTGGGGCTAAAACTGACACTCCATATCCAGTCATTATGTCCAGTGAATGTTACCAAACAGTTGCCCTGCAAGTCCCACAATTTGGCGGTTTTGTCTCTGGAGACAGTGGCGATCGTATCTCCTGTGGGACTAAAACAGACACTTGTTACCGAGTTATTATGTCCGGTGAATGTTACCAAGCAGTTGCCTTGCAAGTCCCACAATTTCGCAGTTTTGTCAGATGAGGCAGTAGCGATCGTATCTCCATTCCGGCTAAAACTGACACTTGTTACCCAGTCATTGTGTCCGGTGAATGTTACCAAGCAGTTGCCCTGTAAGTCCCACAATTTGGCCCTGCCGTCATCTGAGGCAGTCGTGATCGCATTTCCCTTCGGACTAAAACAGACACTTGTTACCCAGTCATTATGTCCGGTGAATGTTACCAAGCAGTTGCCCTGCAAGTCCCATAATTTCGCGGTGGCGTCATCGGAGGCAGTAGCGATCGCATTTCCTGTGGGGCTAAAACTGACACTCCATACCGATTCATTATGTCCGGTGAATGTTACCAAGCAGTTGCCTTGCAAGTCCCACAATTTCGCAGTTTTGTCAATTGAGGCAGTGGCGATCACATCTCCTGTGGGACTAAAACAGACACTCCATACCGATTCATTATGTCCGGTGAAAGTTACCAAGCAGTTGCCCTGCAACTTCCACAATTGGGCGGTGTTGTCAGATGAGGTAGTAACGATCGCATCTCCTGTGGGGCTAAAACTGACACTCCTTACCGAGTTATTATGTCCGCTGAAAGTCGCCAAACGCTTGCCATGCAAGTCCCACAATTTCGCGGTGTTGTCAGATGAAGCAGTAGCGATTACCTTTCCTGTGGGGCTAAAACTGACACTTGTTACCGAGTCATTATGTCCGGTGAAAGTCACCAAGCGCTTGCCCTGCAAGTTCCACAATTTGGCGGTTTTGTCATCTGAGGCAGTAGCGATCGCATCTCCTGTGGGGCTAAAAATGACACTATTTATCCTGCGCTTATGTCCGGTGAATGTTACTAAGCAGTTGCCGTGCAAATCCCACAATTTGGCCGTGCCGTCATGTGAAGCAGTGGCGATCACATCTCCTGTGGGGCTAAAAATGACACTATTTATCCCGCCCTTATGTCCGGTGAATGTTACCAAGCGGTTGCCCTGCAAATCCCACAATTTGGCCGTTTTGTCAGATGAGGCAGTAGCGATCGCATCTCCATTCGGGCTAAAACTGACACTTGTTACCCAGTCATTATGTCCCAATGTTACCAACCTGTTGCCTTGCAAGTCCCACAATGTCGCGCTTTTGTAATGTGAGGCAGTAGCGATCGCATTTCCAGTCGGGCTAAAATAGACACTATTTACCCAGTCATTATGTCCGACGAACTGGTACTGTTCGCGGATTTTAGCAAGAATCATCTGCAAAACTAACAGAGGAGTGATAAAGGGATATTCGGAAACGGAGGGGTTATCTGGTATCCACTTCTTTAAATCTTCTCCTGCTTTGATAGCTACCCGCAAGGCTTCTATTTGATTTCTATTCGACTCAAAAAGCTCTAAGGCATTGCGTCTAGCTTCTTCGATTTTCAAAAGTTTCCTGAATTGTTTACGGAATTCTCTTAATGATTCATTACTTTTCTTCAGTTCTTGCAGTTCATCAGCTCGACAGGCGTCTAAAAATTTATCATCCTCATCGCTTAAACGTTTCCCCTCTTTCCACTTCAACGCATCATCCAACGCTTTGCCGCGCAACAGTCGGGAAGTATCTTGACGATTTGAGGCTATCCAAGCGGCGAAGTTTTCCTGGTAGGGGCGGAGTTTTGCTAATTCTTGCTGTACCCAATCGAGGTTAAAAATAGCGGCGTATATCGGGTTATAAACTTGTAGATATCCGTTGCGTTTGACGACCAATCCAGAGAGTTGTAACCTTCTTTGATCGAGACTATTATCAGCACAGATTTTCTGCTCCGCATCCGTCAGTATTTGCTGATAAATACCGAGCAGTAGCGCCGTGCGGTCTTGATAGTCAAGCAGCAAGCGGGTTCTAATTGTCTTTAAATGTACTGGTTCGTCATTCGCTTCCCAATTATCAATGACGTACTTTTGCACTAAATCTTCCACATCAGAAGTCCCACCGGCCGATTGATAGACCATCAGTCGGCACAGTCTTTGCATCAAAAAAGGTTGCCCGTTTGTCCACTTAAAAACCTCAGCTAGTATCTTCTCTGATATTTTCTCCGAGCGCTCTAGCATTAAGCCCGGGATTAAAGCAGGTCGAGCTTCATCAAAAGTAAACCCTGTTAAATCAATAGCTTTGCCAATATTAAAAGGTGTTCGGTCTTTATCGCGAATCAAATCTGCTGGCGTCGCAACTCCCAAAAGACAAAAAGCAAGGCGCTTATATTCAGAATTCATTGCTCTTTTGTTATAAGAATCCCGAATTAAAAGAAAAAAGTCATCTTTCCAGCTCAGATTTAAAATCGAATCAATTTCATCAATAAAAATAACAATATTTTGCGAGATTTCTGTTAGTAAAATATCTTCTATAAACTGACTCACTCGTTGAGATGGCGACAGCAATTGTCGTTGCTGCCACCAATTGTCAGCATCCACCTTTCTTGAGAGTGCGCCACGCCGAACTAACTCAGAAATAATCCCAAAATACCAGCAGTCTGAACTCTCCCTACCGAGAACTGTTAAATCTATCGCCATACATTCAAAGCCTGCTTTTTCGCGCAAGCCTTTCATCGTTTGTACTAGCAAGCTAGATTTGCCCATTTGTCGGGAGTTCAACACATAACAAAATTCTCCGGCTATCAAACTGTCATAAAGTTCGCTGTCGGCCTGACGCTTAACATAGGTAGGATGTTCGTACTCTAAAGAGCCACCAACTTTATATTGATAAACCGCCATAATATGGTTTTACTCCCGACTCTAATGTTGAAATTTTTCTGCAAAATAATCCCGATATAACCGACAGCTAGGAGTGATACCATGCTGATTTTGCTTGACTAAACCCGTACTCAATAGCTTAAATTCTAGCACCTGTTCTAATTTGACCGCAGTGGGTGCAATGACAACTTGTTGGAGAGCCGTTTTGAGCTCAGAAGAATTTTCCAAGTTTGCCCAGTGACTCTGCAAATGCTTGCCGTAAATTCCCACATTTGTAGCTGCATTTTGCAAAATGTCTGCTAAAGATAGATTGGAATCCTTCACATGATAAAGCGCCTTGCGTACCAGATAAGGATAACCCCCAACCATTCCCATCAATTCGACAACTTCATCAGTTCCCCAAAATAATTGATGGCAACGGGCTAAATCTAGAATATTTTGCTCGCTAAATTCTGTCAACTCTACTGCAGGCACGACATTAAATGGTGATTGATTAACAGGTAATTGCACGTAAACATTTGTAGAATGGAGCAGCACCATTCGCAAGTTTTCCCATATTTTCGTTTGCCGAGTTTCTTCAAACCAGATTCGTAACATTTTCAGAAAGTTTCGGGCAATTTCCTCATAAGAAAAAATACAGTCTATTTCTTCTAAAGCCAATACTAAAGGACAATCACTAGCTTCTAAAACTTCAGCTTGAAAGTAGTTTGTGCAATTTACGAGAATTCCGCCGCGCCCCTGGAAATATTGATCGATATTAGATTCTTGTTTGAGCTTTTGGCTGATATTCAAGCAAAACCATTGGAAAAATTCATTTAGGTTACTAAAAATTTCTGTGGGAGCATATCTAAAATCTAAACGCACTAATCGATAATCATTCGTTTTTGCGTGTTCGAGGATGCGAATTAATAGAGAAGTTTTTCCCATTAACTTGGGAGCTTTAATGTGAATTATTGACCCCCGCTCTAAAATCTGTTGATAACAGTCAGCTTCCATTCGGGAACGCTCTATATAAAACTCAGAATTTAATCGCACTGGCCCTTCTGGC
>NZ_JANMZH010000801.1:0-1305 GCF_031383065.1 Microcoleus sp. OTE_8_concoct_300
CAAACTCTTCTAACTCAGCCAGCTTTTCTTTTAGTTCCTGGTTTTCATCACTTGACATCTCTTTACCTCTAAGAATGTGACTTTTACTTTCAGTCTATCACCCTTGCTTAAATTGTACAACTCATTTAGACGTGCTATAGCAATAACATTATCAATGCCTTAAGACCACTCTATCCTTACTACACTTACCATTTAGGTAAAGAGTGTTCTGGTTCCCAATGGGATGAATATAGGGGAAACTGTTCTAAATTCTGGTCCGTCATTAATGGGGGGGTAGTAATTATGAGCAAATACCCCATCACTCAAAAAATTCAACTTGTATATAACAATAGTGCTGTTGGCAGCGCCGATTATTTATCGAACAAAGGTGCGGCTTATGTCAAGATAGATAAAGAGAGGTATACCTATCATATTGTTGGCACGCACATGCAAGCGGATGAGGGAAAGAAGACATATCCAGATATTAGAGAGAAGCAGTTACAAGAAATAAAAGGGTTGGTTGATTCGTTAACAATTCCGAGCAACGAACCTGTAATTGTGGGAGGTGACTTAAACGTTCCTTATACTGATGAGGTTACTGGAGAATTTATAAAGAACCGACTGGGAGGACAATACAATTACGCTTTAGTGCCTGGTCAGGGTTCTTTCTCAGCAGTCAGTAACCTCTACGCCAAATGTTTGGCAGAGGAGATGGGTTATCCGCCTAATTATGACAATACATTGGACTACATCGTATATTTGACCGCCTACTTACAGCCTACAAATAATCCTCAAATGGCTGTAGTTCATTTAAAGACTGAAAACCCAATGTACTGGGAACATATGGAGGAAAAACTCCCGAATACTGGAGGAAATTACAACGATCCATCTGACCATTATCCTGTGGAAGTTGAATACTCTTATTCTTAGCAAAGAGCTATCTGAACAGGAGGAAAAAAACTAAAGTCTCAATTTAATTGGGATTGAGAGTCACAAGAGCAATTGCCTAGGTTGCCCTGAATCGCAAGGGTAGGCGAGGAAAGTCTTTTAGGTTTTAGAGGCAAGCCTACCTAGGATGATTCTTGTGTAGCGCTAATTTATGAATTCCTCGATCGCATTCATGAATGCGATCGCATTCATGAATGCGATCGGCATCTTGCGCCCGAAAGGACACCAGCCTGTGGCCATTGGTAGCAAGTTAGAAGGGAGTAGATTTTGTCAATACCCCTTTGTGTAGAAATATAATTGAATAATAATGATAATCAAACAAGGGAGTAAGAGTGGGAGAGTCCGCCGACGGCGGACTCTCCACCAGCAGCGATTGTC
>NZ_JANMZH010000838.1:0-1153 GCF_031383065.1 Microcoleus sp. OTE_8_concoct_300
AGCAAAAATAAGGTGTAGAGGTCTAGATTGCATTGTGCTGTCGATGGTTTAGTAATTTCTCTGATTGTCCGATACCTAGAAAGTAAACGACCCATCTTTATCAATGCACTATTTTGTTATTCTGTCAATGCGTAAGTCCTACTTAGATTCAATTTCGATCTCTTCGGTCATCGGGTAGGCTTCTTGCTCGGCGGCAGGTTGCTTTGATAACTGCACTAGCAGGTGTGGGATTTCTGCCACTGGCAGGCAGCGATCAACCTTCACATATCGCAAGGCACTGATTGCCATACTGGGGTATTCTGCTTCTTTTGGATCTTGGACGATCGCCACTCCGCCCCGTTTCTTAACTGCCTGTAATCCCACCGTGCCATCATCCAGATAGCCAGTCAGTACCACACCCACCACCCTTGAACCATAAGCACGAGCCGCTGAACGAAATAACGAATCGATCGCGGGTCGAAATCTATTTTCTTTAGGCCCATGCACCACGCGCATTGACCCTTGATTGAGCAACAGGTGATAATCGGGGGGCGCGACATAGATTCGCCCTTTTTGAATTGGCTCTCCGTCGGACGGGTGAGATGCCGGGAGAGAGCCTAGATCTGCCAGAATTTTGGGAAGAATGCTGGGCTTATCGGCTGCGAGGTGCTTAACAATAAAGATGGCAGCATCTATGTCAGTAGGCAGAGTACCCAAGATGGCGCCCAGTGCTTTGAGTCCGCCTGCCGAAGCTCCAATAACGATAATGTCGTGTCCAGGCATAAATTCCTTTTTTTTTAATGACGACTGAAAGCAGCCCAACTTTATCTATGTTTTTTGATTTTTTTAGCACAACGAAAGCTGATGTTTAGCAGCAGTGACCAAATGGTCGTCAAGGCTAAAACCTGCATTCGACAGTGCTTTTATTTCTAAATATTTTTGCTCCTAGGCATAACTCTCTCATCTAAGTTAGAGTACAAACTACTATAGATAGACTCGGGCAATTTTACTGTAATGCGCCGCCCACCTTACTATAAGTAGTTAAACAAAATTAATTACATAAATAACTAATATGATATACTAAAGTAGTAAGTTGTATTTAAAGAGATTTTATATGTTTTTACTTCGAGATATTAATCCACTTTCCTTGAAATTGCTAAACCGAATTTATCGC
>NZ_JANMZH010000242.1:0-1631 GCF_031383065.1 Microcoleus sp. OTE_8_concoct_300
GCCGGCACGCCTGCAATCGGAGAGGCGATCGCCCTCGGTGCAGCAATCGATTATCTTAGTAACATTGGCATGGATAAGATTCACGCTTACGAAGCAGAATTGACTGCTTATATGTTCCAACAATTGCGGCAAATTCCCGAGATTAAAATCTACGGGCCGCAGCCAGACAGCAACGGCGAAGGTAGGGCAGCTTTGGCGGCATTTACTGCGGGAGAAATTCACTCTCAAGACTTGTCTACCATGTTAGATCAGGAGGGAGTCGCGATTCGTTCCGGGCATCACTGCACGCAAGCTTTGCACCGCTATTTGAACGTTTCATCTACGGCGCGGGCGAGTTTGTATTTTTACAATACTCGCGAGGAGATTGATGTGTTTGTGAAAGCGTTGAAAGAGACGATCGACTTTTTTGCTGGGATTATGGGATAAGTTAATTAGTGATTGAAATGGCTTTTTTTTAACCGCAGATGTAGGCAGATGAACACGGATGAACGCAGATGAAGAAAAAATCTAAATTTGTCAATATCGCTCTTTATTCATCCGCGTTCATCAGCGTCTATCCGCCTACATCTGCGGTTAAAAAAAGATTAGCCCAACTAAAACTCCCTAATCTCAGGATGAACAAACTGATAACCAGCCGCCTTAATCTTTTGATTCGACACCCTCGCATTATTGGGATAAGTTAATTAGTGATTGAAATGGCTTTTTTTTGAACCGCAGATGTCGGCAGATGAACACGGATGAACGCAGATGAAGAAAAAATCTAAATCTGTCAATATCGCTCTTTCTTCATCCGCGTTCATCAGCGTCTATCCGCCTACATCTGCGGTCAAAAAAAGATTAGCCCAACTAAAACTCCCTAATCTCAGGATGAACAAACTGATAACCAGCCGCCTTAATCTTTTGATTCGACACCCTAGCATTATAAGGCCGGACGCTAGGACTTCCATCCCAAGAAACTTGAGGCAGATTGTGAGTTTCAAAAATGCGATCGAGCAATTCGCGACTGGATAGCGACACATCCCCGACTAAATTGTAAATTCCCTGCAATCGATTTTCTAAAGCAAAGGTTAACCCCCCAACAACATCATCCCGATGCACCCAATTAGTAACATCTTCCCCCCTACCGGGACGAGTGATCCCAGCCCAGCCTCCAAAGATTTTAACTAATTCTCGCCCTGGCCCATAAATTCCTCCCAAACGGAGAATGCAGACTTGAAGATTTGGACTAGATGCTGCTAATAAAACCCGTTCTGTTTCGGCGAGAATTTCACCGTTGGGATTAGCCGGCGCAACGGGAGAATCTTCATTGACCAATTCACCAAGGCGATCGCCATACACAGAATAAGTACCCGTATAAATAACCTGCTTTACTGTCGGTATCTGCTGTAAAACCGATACTAAAGTTGTCGCAGTATCTATATAACTTTCCCGATAAGTATGAGGATTTCGGACACCGACGCACAGCATAACAGCATCTTGTTCTTGCAGTACAGAGGCGATCGCATCTTTGTCATTTCCTTTGAGCACGGCTACCCGCTGCGCGACACCCTCCAACTCAACTACTCGCGTCGCCGTCGTAGTTGTCGCGGTCACGGTACAATCAGATTTGCCGCGTAAATATTTGGCTGTCG
>NZ_JANMZH010000867.1:0-3524 GCF_031383065.1 Microcoleus sp. OTE_8_concoct_300
CTTTCCCATCGCCTTGGAACCAGATATTGCCGATTTCATTGCTTCTACTGAAATACATTTGAATTCGGGGGATGTTGTCGTACTCTACACCGATGGAATTACGGAAGCTTTTGATATGAATAAAGCTCAATACGGTATCGAACCATTGATTGAAGTTGTTGTCCTTAACAGGGAACAGTCAGCCGCAAAAATTAAGCAAGCTGTTATTGAGGACGTGCGGCGATACATCGGGGAGCAAAAAGTATTTGATGACATTACTTTGGTAGTAATCAAACAGAAGTAAGTATGGGAGAATTTAGTTGAGACCGTGTCAGTGTCCTATTGTTTCCGGTTGCACCCGAATGATACTGAGGACACCGTGCGTGCTCATTGGTGTCAACTTAACGTTAAACAGTCCGACTGTCGGGCAGTCCGACAGGGAATGAATTCCCTGCCTCAAAGCTAAAGTCCTCGCTATGAGGACTGAGAATAAAAATTTTTAAACTCATTAGTCCTCCTCGCTGTGGACTTTAGCTATTAGACAGGGGTTTCAACCCCTGGCGGACTGACGGGTAAGCGGGAAGATTGATGGACTAAAAGCTTAAGTTGACACCTATGGGCAATGCCGTTTCCCTACGCGCAAATAATCAAGAACACTTAATGAGAGATGTAATTTTCACCCGATTAATTGTAGGGAAACGGCACTGCCGTGTCCTGATTGTGCGTAATATGAATTCGGATGCCAGCGGATTTGATATAACTACTCATCTTGTAAGCATTTCTGATTGATAAGCTATAGAACTTATTACTGAATATTATCACCTACATTTCGCGATCGCAAATAGTTTACAAACCGGATATCGGCACAAACTCGTAACCGTAACTGGTGCGATTTCCGGGTTTAACAGTTACTAATTGAACTGCTCGATTGCGATCGCCCGAAGGTAAAAACCGAATCGGGCCGGATGCTCCTTTTGCCGAAAAATCTGACGCCGATAAAGCTTGTTGAATGCCTGTACGAGTCGGATTGCGCCCTAAACCGGCAATTAACGCCAGGGCTGCATCGTAGGCTAAAGCTGTCCGCCAGCTTACTTCAGCATTCCAAAGTTGTTTGGATGTTTGGGGAAAGTTTGACTGTGGATCTGCGAGAATGTGCCAAGGAACAGCTAGCACCATATCTGTTGCTCCTGCGCCACCGATTTGCAGTGTTTTAGCAGTATAAGCACCGTCTCCTGCTAGTAATGGTAGCCGTTTGGCGTTTACTTGCACTACTTGCAAAGCTTGGTCTATCGTGGCTGAATTGGATGCTAACATAATCACTTCTGCTCCTTGGGCGATCGCACTTTTAACGCTCTCGGCAGCATTAAAATTGCCATTAGCAAAGTCAAATTCGCCTACTATTTGTCCTCCATCTCCGTAAAGAGCGGTAGTGAATTCATCTTTTAAAGATTTGCTGTAACTGCTGGCAGAATTAAAAAATACAGCAGCTTTTTGCTTTTGCAATTTTCCCAGCATATAGCGGGAAATAGCATTAGCCGCAAACCGATCGCTCGGCACTGTCCGAAATATATTGCTGCCAACTCCTGAAAGCTGCACCGACGTACTTGTGGGAGAAATTGCTACTAATTGTTTTTGCTGGTAAATTTTGCTGGCTGCTAGCGTCGTATCTGAACCAAAATGCCCGATTACTCCTAAAATTTCCGAGTTATTTGCTAAAGCACTGGCAATTTGCGCGGCAATTTCTGGGTTGTTGTCATCATTAGCAATTACCACTTTTAAGGGAGTACCGCTAATGCCGCCGCTTTGGTTGATTTCATTTTGAGCTTGAGCTACGCCCCGCATAATTTCTAGAGCAGCATTGATATCGCTGCCAATGGGAACGGCGGCGGCAATTGTGTAGGCTTTTTGATCGCCGATGCGGGCGTTGTTGAGGTAAATTAGTGCTTCTGGATCGTTGCGATTGGTGTTCAGCGAAGCTTGTAAGTCGGAAATAGCTGCGTTATAGTTGCCAGATGCGATCGCCTGTACTGCAGCTTGTTTGGTTGTTGTTGCTTGCTCTGGAATTAACAGTTTTTGTCCGGCACTCAGACGCTGCCCAATTGCCTGCTCTGACTGCTCGGCATTCCCCGTCGGAGACTTGGAAAATGTCTGATTTTGGGGTGATGAACTTCCGAGATTGATGCTGCCTCGGCTTGTCAGCCACCAAATACCTGCACCGGCTAGCCCGATCGTAATTAGGAGCGATAATACCAGAACAGCGGTTTCGTTTTTTTGGGACATGGCTGCAGAATTTTAGATTTTAGGTTTTAGATTCAAAGAAGGAAGGAAGTGCGGCAACCAACAATGTACGGGATGTCACGGATTTAATAACAAGTTCTCCTTCATTTAATAATTTATGTAACTATTATTCTAATTGTTCTACTGAAGATAGATGATTTTTGGCTGGGATATACATATATTTTAGCGATTGGTAATTTATTTGAGCAAAAAATTGGGTTTTAAACCCCGTCCTTTTAAGAGGGCTTTGTGTTAAAATGGCGCTCCCGTCGGGATAGGGAACTGCCACGACTCGCTTATAGACAAGTCGAAAACGTAAGACTATTTCGGTAGCGGATTTCGATGAAGTGTCAAGAATCACCGCAGGTTCGATCGGGCGGTGAGTGTTTCAACTTGATTTTATACAATCTAGCTGCGTAGCAGCTTAGATGCCAGTGACGTTGACTGTGATGCCTGCAGATTGTCCCGTCTCTGAGGGTTTGCCTACTTCGCGGTATGTGGCGCTGCTGGGGGTGGGAGCCATTTGTGGTGTGAGTTCTGGTGCTGTTTCTGGCACCGCGTCTCCTGAGTCTGCGATCGGCCCGGCTGCTATCCGGCTGCCTTTCGGCATTTTGTGAGCTGCATGGGCTCAGTTGTGAATGTCAGCCGTCACCCGCACCCGGATCGAAATCTCCCATTTCTCTAAAAACTTCGACGCTGTAGATGCTGACGCCGATGACGAGAATCGCGGGGATTGCTGTCGAAAAGATTTCTCATATCAATTCCGGTTGCATTGGAATGATTAAACCGCAGAGTACGCAGAGAACGCAGAGGAAGAGAACACAGAGATGAATAATTCCGATGAAGGGCGGATTTGAGATCAGCCCTAGTTGTCGCTGATGGGTACGCTGTCGGTTTCGTCTCGGGGGCGGTAGCGAAATTTGAGCGCAAAATAAACCTCGCGCCCTAAACCAGGATAAATAGGGCTGTGGCGATCGCGGTCACGTTAAAAAATGGTCTACCATCGGTGCTTGTTCTGAGGCTTAATCTGGCATCAGGTGGTTGTTTTGACGGTACCACAAGCTGATTGCTGCGATCGCTATGCTGCCAAGGCCGGGCCAACAGCGAACCCGGTATTTTTCCTGCTTCTTTTTCCATCCTTGAACTGCTTGCTCGGGGCTACGAAGCCTCGACTAAAGAGTCGCTGGCTTATAGCTTGCTTAACTTGTTGACTGCGGTTTTATTTGCCGTCATACTTCCTACTAGGGTAGAACAATCAGCTAAATATA
>NZ_JANMZH010000875.1:0-11859 GCF_031383065.1 Microcoleus sp. OTE_8_concoct_300
CCTCAAGTTTTCCTGATTTCTGGAGGGTATCGCCTGCGGACAAATACTGCTCTGCTAACTCGGAATTTACGGTCATCAGAAATATGGATTTGAAACCCCGTCCTTTTAGGACGGCTTTACATTGATTTAAAACCTTTACGGGGTGGAGGGGTATGGTTGCCCCTCCGGTGAGGTATGGTTGCCTCAATCTCCTTTCGGAGTAGAAGAGACGACCTGCCAGGTCGTCTGTACTTCGCCAATGTTTAGTGAGCTTGTTAGGCTGAAAGCACTGTTTCAGTGACCTTAAAACTGTTTAACCTTCAGCGACAGAGCAAGGAACTAGCTACGCATTCCAGGGTGTCGTGACTCAAAAAACGTAGTCAGTTAAGACTTAGGCTGGTCAGAACGGCTTGTTAGATTTCTCCTTCAAGCCTCATGCCTTTAGGCTGAGGTTCCTGACAGATTTTACTTTAACAGCCGAGACTACTTTACCACAACTGTTAGTTAGCAAGCGCGATTTCTAGGAATATTCTGACTGTGTGATATTTTCAATTTGTTTCTGTACCGGAATGCGGAAAAAAATAGTATGATTATTTTGAACCAGCATCAACGCTAATTGCAGAGGAAATCTCATGGCATCACTAGCAGGAAAAGTAGCAATTGTGACTGGTGCATCGCGGGGAATTGGACGCGCGATCGCCCTCCGATTATCCCAAGAAGGCGCATCGGTTGTCGTCAACTACAACAGAGGCGCAGAAGAAGCTAAAGAGGTTGTGTCAGCGATTGAAGCAGCGGGCGGCAAAGCATTAGCCGTGCAAGCCGATGTCAGCAAAACCGCAGAAATTTGCGATTTGTTCGATCGCACTCAGGAAACCTATTCACAAATCGATATTTTAGTCAATAATGCAGGAGTAACTCTTTCCAAACCTGTAGCCGAAGTTACCGAAGCAGAGTTTGATAATCTTTTTGCAATTAACGTCAAAGGCACGTTTTTTGCTTGTCAAGAAGCTGCTAAACGCATGGCGGAGGGAGGAAGAATTGTTAATTTTTCCAGTTCGACAACCGCGATAATGCTGCCAACTTACGGGGTTTACGTGGCCACAAAAGGCGCGGTGGAACAGTTAACTCGATCGCTGGCTAAGGAATTGGGCGATCGGCAAATTACAGTCAATGCAATTTCTCCTGGCCCAACAGATACAGAACTCTTCACAGTCGGCAAAACCGCCGAACAAATACAAAGATTTACCCAAATGACTGCTTTGGGAAGACTCGGAAAAGTTGAAGATATTGCCGATGTGACGGCTTTTTTGTGCAGCGAACAAGCCCGGTGGATTACCGGACAAAATATCCGCGTTAACGGCGGCATTGCCTAAAGTAACGCGGGGCGGGTTTCTGAAGATTAAAAACATCAGGAGAAAACAACTGTGAAAGCTGCTTACTACGAACAAATCGGCAACGCCAAAGATGTCCTCAAAATTGGCGAAATGGATGTTCCCGAATTGGGTGAACGTGAAGTGCTGATTAAAGTACACGCATCCGGCATTAACCCCTCCGATGTCAAGCAGCGCAGCGGTTGGGGCGGACTCAGAATGCGACACCAGCGAGTCATTCCCCACAACGACGGTGCAGGAATAATTGAATCAGTAGGAGAAAGCGTGTCGCCGTCACGAATTGGCGAACGTGTTTGGATTTATGAAGCTACATTGCCCCGCCGATTGGGTACGGCGGCCGAATATGTGGTGGTACCCAGCGAACAAGCGGTTTTTCTGCCAGATAATACAGAATTTGTAGAAGGTGCTTGTTTGGGAGTACCCGCAATGACAGCTCACAATTGCGTTTTTAAAGATGGTGCTGTTTCGGGGAAAATAATATTAGTTACGGGCGGCGCGGGTGCTGTTGGAAATTATGCGATTCAATTAGCCAAATGGGGCGGAGCAACTGTAATTGCGACTGTAAGTTCTGCGGAAAAAGCAGAAATTGCCAGTGCTGCGGGAGCTGATTATATTGTCAATTACAAAGCTGAAGATGTGGTGGCGCGCCTCAAAGAAATTACGAAAGGGGCAGGAGTCGATCGCGTAATTGAAGTTGATTTTGCTAGCAATTTGGAAACTAATTTAAAAGCGCTCAAACGCAACGGCACGATCGCCACTTATGCTTCAGAGTCGGATTTAACGCCTCAAATTCCAGTGTACTCCTTAATTTACAAAAATCTTACCGTTCATTACGTGCTAGTTTATGCGATGGACAAAGCAGCGCATCAACAAGCTGCAGAAGATATTACAACTTGTTTGAAAGCTGGAGTTTTGCGCCACGTTATTGCTGGGCGGTTTGCTTTAGACGAGATTGCCGCCGCCCACGAAATGCAGGAAAGCGGAAGCGCGATCGGGAATTTGGTTTTAGTTGTTAGTCATTAGTCATTAGTCATTAGTCATTAGTCATATCAAATCCGTTGACATCGGAATTATGCATCTCTCTCTTCTCTTTCTCTGTGTCCTCTGTGCCCTCTGTGGTTTAATCATTCCGATACAACCGGAATTGATATCATTAGTTATTAGTCATTAGTTATTAGTCAGTGGTTATATCATGTCCGGCGATATAAGCATCATAAGTTTGTAGGGAGGACGAAGAGTCCTTTGTTAAAACTTTTAGCTAATAAAGACTAAAGTCCTTACTACAAACGACTTTTATTATGGGTAATTTACCGCACATGATATTTTTTATTTCTAACTGAGAAAGGTTATATAGCGGTTCTCAAGCGTGGTGAGCTATGCCCAATGCCCCATGCCCAATGCCCCATGCCCCATGCCCAATGCCCCATGCCCAATGCCCCATGCCAGATAGTCCCTCATGTTACTGAGAAAGGCTATATGAAGGTTGACCTAAGAAAAAGACAGCCACACCACCCAATCAGAGTTTGTTGAGACTGTCCTTTCTTAAAAGTGTATATCTAACTCCGGGCGATCGCAAAAATCAAGGAGAAAGCCGCCACACCTTAATCGTGTCGTCAAAACTGCCGCTGATCAGAGTTTTGTCCTGAGGGTTAAAAGCCAATTCCACCCAGGTAGAATGACCCTTCAGCGTGCCCGCCATTTCGCCGGAACTCATCCGCCACAGCTTGATAGTCCCGCTCAAATCGGCGCTGGCCAGCTTGTCTCCGTCGGGACTGAAAGCCAAGGACTTAACCTTGTCGGAATGGCCGATTAAAGTCCGCAGCAGAGAACCGTTGGACTGCCGGGAGTGATTATGTGCGCTGATATCCCACAACTTCACCGTCTTGTCCCAACTGCCACTGGCGAGAGTTTGACCGTCGGGGCTGATGGCCAGAGACCAAACCGCCTCGGAATGACCCCAAAGAGTTTCTTTCAATTCCCCAGTCTGCCAGTTCCACAGGTTGATTTTACCGTCGCTGCTGCCGATCGCCAAAGTTTGTCGATCGGGACTGAAAGCCACCGACTGCACCTCGTCAAAAACCCGCTTGAGAGTTTCCAACTCGGCCCCGCCTTCGACTTGCCACAACTTCAAAGTTTTGTCCTTACCGACACTGGCCAGGACCTGGCTGTCGGGACTGAAAACCACCGAGAACACGCCGTCTTGGTGTCCGTCCAAAGTCTGAATTAACCTGCCAGAATAGAAATTCCACAATTTAATCGTACCGTCAACGCCACCGCTGGCGATCGTCCTGCCGTCTGGACTCACGGCCACCGACCACACCGGCCCCGAATGTCCTGCTAAAACCTTGAGCAGCTTACCGTGACGCTTGTGCAGCAGGTGAATTGTGCCGTCGTTGTTCCCGCTGACAATCACGCGGCCGTAGGGAGCAACTGCTACGGCCCAAACCGGGTTTTTGTCTTGATCCGCCAGAGTCCGCACTGCGGGTCCTGACGGCGATGCCTCACCCCTGAAATCCTGCATCGGGGGCGGATTGAACCGAATTTCGGGAATGCTAGAAACAGGCTCAGAAGAAGTGAAAGCCTGCGGTGCAGGAGATGGCAAGCGAGAGCCCAGCACTACCGAAAGCAGGGCAACCGTACTTGCTCCCCACATGGCCAAAGTCCACTTGGGTTTGCTAAGAATCACGTCTATCGGTGCCGGGCCGTATTTCATGTCTGTGAGAATTGCCTCAATCGATCGATAGCGTTTTGATGGTTCTCGCTGCACCATTTGATCCAGGATGCGGCCGAGTCGCGCCGAAACTGGTACTTTCAAATAATGCCTCCATGCCCAACTGTCGGCTTTGATGTCAAACAAATCAAAGGGTGACATTCCCGTTAACAAGTGAATGCAAGTGACGCCCAAACTGTAGATGTCGCTGCTCTTAATTGCTTGACCTTTAATTTGTTCCGGGGCCGCGTATTCGGCAGAACCTATCACCGTTTCTATTTTGAGCGGTCCGCTGTTGGCAGGAATTGCCGCGCCGAAATCCACTAAAACTAGCCCTCTACCACCTTCCCCGGACAGGGAATGCAGATGCTCTTTCCCTACCAAAGCTGGGGATGCTTGGGGAGATTTGCGGTGAATAATATTAGACGGTTTGATATCTCGGTGAACCAGTTGATTGTCGTGAACAAATTGCAGGACTGGCAAAAATTCCCTCAGTAGATACCAAATTTGAATTTCTTTAAGAACACCTTTTTCTGAAAGCCGATCGGCTAAATTGCGGCCTTCGATGTATTCTTGCACTAAATACTGGCAGCCTTCGACTTCAAAAAATGCCAGCAGTTTCGGTATTTGGGGATGTTTCCCCAACTCCTCGAGCCGCTCGGCTGAGCCTAGAAATGTCCGGTTTAGCTGGTGAGGACCGTCTGCGGCCCAGGATAGTCCGCAGAACTGTTGAATGACGCAGCGGGGTTGCGAAGGTTGGTCTTCATCGGCTGCTAAGAAGGTACGGCAAGTGAGACTTTGACCGAGGGTGTGAAAGACTCGGTAGCGACCTTTTAGCAGCAAGTTCGACTCGCAACTTTTGCAGATTGTCGCGCGATCGAGATTTTGGGGATTTTGGCAATGGGGATTGGTGCAGTAACTCATTTGTCTTTCCGCTGGAGACCCCCGTCCGACATACTTGCTGGTGGGGGAGGAAAGCGGGGCGGTGCGTGCCGCTTCCTGTGGACAAATTAAATAATTGGAATCTTTGCTTTATGATAATTGTTTCCTAGATTTTCGCCACAATTGGTTCGGTCGATCGCGCCTAAATAATTGCTGACTTTCCTGCGAGCGAGGTTTAATAGGTCGATCTTACGGGCGGGCTCTCCTGCCCACCCCCAAGAAAATCATTCTTTGTGGAACAGGCATCTTGCCTGTTCTTTAGAATGGTGCAATATCTCAGTTGTTACCGAATTACGTTATACTGTCATTGCGAATACTTTCAGGGCGATCGCAGCAAAACAAAGCAATAGCGACGCCTTGCCAAATATCCGCGATTCTTTGTGCTATGGAGTCAATCTCAAACCTCAAATCTCAAATCCCAAATCGACTAACAGATTAAAACTTAGGCAACTTTCGCCCAACTAACTACTAACTTTTAACTATTACTTATGCCCTTAATTCGCGTTCCCAAACCTTGGGAAATTCTCGAACCCCAAATTACCCCAGAAACAGCCTTTCTCAACCGCCGCCGCTTCATGACAAATTTAATTGGTGCCGGCGTGACTGCTTCTCTGCTGCCGCTGACCGGCTGCCAAAGCAATGCTAGCTCAAAAACTGCTCTGGATCAAAGCTCAACCCAAGCATATGCAGGATTGAGCCGGAATCCCGCCTTTGCAAAAGTTGATCGAGCGATTACCGACCAAGCCTTAGCTACAAAATACAACAATTTTTACGAATACGGCGGCACAAAATCTATTTGGCAAGCCGCTCAAGCTTTGCCAACAGAAAACTGGAAAGTAGAAGTAGGTGGTTTAGTAAAAAATCCCCGCACTTATGATATTGACGACCTCGAGAAGAAATTTCCTATCGAAGAACGAGTTTATCGATTTCGCTGTGTAGAAGCCTGGGCGATGGTAGTTCCGTGGGTAGGATTTCCCATGAAATTACTGATAGCTGATGTCGAACCGCAATCGAACGCTAAATTCGTTCGCTTCACCTCATTTTACGACCCCAAAATAACTCCCGGTCCCGGTTTGATGTCGCAATTTTATCCGTGGCCTTATACCGAAGGTCTGCGAATTGAAGAAATGGCCAACGATTTAGCATTTTTTGCCACAGGCTTGTATGGCCGAAGATTACCAAAACAAAATGGTGCGCCGCTGCGGGAAGTGATTCCTTGGAAATACGGTTTTAAGGGCGCAAAGTCGATCGTCAAAATTGAATTTGTCGAACAACAGCCCGCCACTTTTTGGAATACAATCGGTCCCAACGAATACGCCTTTGAAGCAAATGTCGAACCAGACAAGCCGCACCCCAGATGGTCGCAGGCCAGCGAACGGATAGTCGGCCCCGGTAACAGTTGGTCGTGGGAAACTCGCCCAACTTTGCCCTATAACGGTTACGGCGAATATGTGGCGAGT
This sequence comes from Microcoleus sp. OTE_8_concoct_300, assembly GCF_031383065.1. Taxonomy (NCBI): domain Bacteria; kingdom Bacillati; phylum Cyanobacteriota; class Cyanophyceae; order Oscillatoriales; family Microcoleaceae; genus Microcoleus; species Microcoleus sp. OTE_8_concoct_300. The sequence continues at coordinate 6,483 of NZ_JANMZH010000875.1, forward strand.
TTGTACAGTTAATTAAGTACGCGAGATGTAATTTGAGGAATCGGCTTTTCGGCTTCTCAAATTATTAATTTCTCTCTTTTCTCTTTCTCTGCGCCCTCTGCGTTCTCTGCGGTTAATAAAAAAAATCTTTTTTTTTACCCGTTGCAGAAATTCCCGGTTTCATCGAACAAAGCAGAACAGTCGGACAGCGTGCGGCAGTGCGTTTGTTTCGGCAAAGAATTAAAGAAATTTTACTCAGCCAAAGTTAACGGAAAAAATCCGACTTACTGTACTTTAAAAACTCGCCAATCAATTTAAATTACATCAGCGTTAATCAGCGTTAATCAGCGGTTCAAAAAATCTTTAATATCGATATAAAATCAATTGACAAACTCCTGCACTCTCTGCCAAACTCTTTCTAGCAAATCTGGCGTGCTAACATCAAACCATTCAATATCAGGATAAGCTCGAAACCAAGTCCGCTGTCTCTTAGCAAATTGCCGCGTGTGCAAAATCGTTAATTCTTTGGCTTCTTCAAGCTTAATGTCGCCAGCCAAATATTGTTTCATTTCCTGATAGCCCAGCGTGTTCAACAGTGGCAAATCGCAGCCGTATTTTTTACACAAATATTCTACTTCAGCGATCCAACCGCGTTCCAGCATTTGTTCGGTGCGCTGTTTGATACGATCGACCAAAACCTCGATTTCGCAATCCAACCCAATTTGTAAAATAGGATAATTGGGAGGATTTTCGCCCTGCAGTTCGGAAATAGGGCGACCTGTCGCATAAAATACTTCCAGTGCTCTTAAAGTTCTTACTGGGTCATTGAGGTGAATTTTCTCAGCGGCAGAGCGATCGACCTGCTGCAACATCGCGTAACATAGAGATTGTCCGAGGGACGCAAGTTGCGATCGCAATTCGGGCATGGGTGCTACCCTGGGAATTTTCAAACCCCTGACTACAGACTTAATATATAAGCCCGTCCCTCCCACCAACAACAGGGGGGGAGAAACAGGAAAATCGCCAACAGCAATTAAATTTTGAGCTTGTTGCTGGTAATCTGCCAGTGTCATTGTTTCTGTCGGATCGCAGATGTCAATTAAGTGATGCCGTACACAAGCGCGATCGACCGCCGTCGGTTTTGCGGTTCCAATGTCAAATTCGCGGTACACTTGACGGGAGTCCGCACTCACGATCGAGGATTGTAGTCGCTCCGCCAAAGCCAAAGCCACTCCCGACTTCCCCGTCGCCGTCGCCCCGCAAATCGTAATTAATCTAGGCATAAGCTGTCGCACATTTCGCTATAAAAACTCTCAAATCCTCTCCTGTCCATGCTTTCCCCTCTCTCCCTCCACTGATTCACCGCGCGAGGCCCGCCCGAGTCGCTAAGTAATCTCAAAACTATTCCCCTCCCTCCCCCCAATAAATTTCCATTCAGAAAGCCCTAGCATCGCCTTTAACGGTTTTGTGCTATAATTTTAGGAGTTTTCCTATTTTAGAAGCTTTTGGGGCTTTAGACCTCATTATTGGAGCTATTTTTGTATGACCAGCAGCTACAGCGCCGACCAAATTCAAGTTCTCGAAGGTCTCGAAGCAGTCCGTAAACGACCGGGGATGTACATAGGTACCACCGGCCCGCGAGGACTCCACCATCTAGTTTACGAGGTTGTGGACAATTCCATTGATGAGGCGCTGGCTGGCCACTGCACTCACATCGAGGTTGACTTCAACGCAGACGGTTCTGTTACAGTCACAGATGACGGTAGGGGCATTCCCACCGGCATCGTTGCCAAGACTGGCAAATCGGGAATAGAAACCGTCATGACTGTACTCCACGCCGGCGGTAAGTTTGGCGGCGGCGGTTACAAGGTTTCTGGAGGGTTGCACGGTGTAGGTATTTCTGTAGTTAACGCGCTTTCGGAGTGGGTAGAGGTTAGGGTTTGGCGTGACCAAAAAGAACATTTGCAGCGCTACGAAAGAGGCTTTCCAGTCAGCGAACTTCAGGCAAAGCCCAGCAAAGGAAATCGTACCGGTACTTCAGTTTCTTTCTTGCCAGACACTCAGATATTTAGCACTGGCATTGAGTTCGATTATGCTACGGTTGCCGGACGCTTGCGAGAATTGGCTTATTTGAATGCGGGCGTGAAAATTACCTTTGGCGATCGCCGCTTGGAATTGCTCAAAAGTAACGAACCCCATGTCGAAACTTATTGTTACGAGGGTGGCATCAAGGAATATGTCACCTACATGAACCGCGAAAAGCAGCCCTTGCACGAAGAAGTGATCTACGTGCAGGGAGAACGCAACAACGTGCAAATAGAAGTATCTTTGCAGTGGTGTGTCGATGCTTTTAGCGATAACGTTCTAGGTTTTGCTAACAACATTCGGACGATCGACGGAGGCACCCACTTAGAAGGTTTGAAGGCAGTTTTGACGCGGACGATGAATTCGATCGCCCGCAAGCGCAACAAAATCAAAGAAAACGAGCCCAACCTCGCCGGCGAAAACGTTCGCGAAGGTTTGACAGCAGTGATTTCGGTCAAAGTCCCAGACCCGGAATTTGAAGGCCAAACTAAAACTAAGTTGGGAAATACAGAAGTTCGGGGAATTGTTGATTCCTTGGTAGGCGAAGTATTGACAGAATATTTGGAGTTTCGCCCCCAAGTAGCGGACGCTATTTTGGAAAAAGCAATTCAGGCATTTAAGGCCGCTGAAGCCGCCCGCCGTGCCCGCGATTTAGTGCGCCGAAAATCCGTCTTAGAATCCTCTCCTTTGCCGGGAAAATTAGCGGACTGTAGTTCCAGAGACCCTGCCCTGTCTGAGATATACCTGGTAGAGGGGGATTCTGCAGGCGGATCGGCAAAACAAGGGCGCGATCGTCAATTCCAAGCAATCCTCCCTTTACGGGGTAAAATTCTCAACATTGAGAAAACCGACGACGCCAAAATCTACAAAAATAACGAAATTCAGTCGTTAATTACAGCCCTGGGTTTGGGCATCAAAGGCGAAGAATTCGATCCGGGGCAATTGCGGTATCACCACATCGTTATTATGACTGACGCTGACGTAGATGGTGCCCACATCCGCACGCTGTTGCTGACTTTCTTCTACCGCTATCAGCGCGCACTTGTAGAACAAGGTTACATCTATATTGCTTGTCCTCCTCTCTATAAAGTGGAACGGGGACGCAATCATTACTACTGTTACAGCGAACGCGAAAGGAACAGTCTCATCCGCAATGAATTTCCGGCGAATGCTAACTACACCATTCAGCGGTTCAAAGGTTTGGGCGAAATGATGCCGACACAATTGTGGGATACGACGATGAACCCAGAAACTCGGACCCTGAAACGGGTGGAGATTGAAGACGCTGCTGAGGCCGATCGCATCTTTACGATCTTAATGGGCGATCGTGTCGCCCCCCGCCGCGAATTCATCGAAACCTACGGCCCCAAACTCAACCTCCTGGACTTGGACATCTAAATTAGCCAGTAGTCAGTAGTCATTAGTCATTAGTCAGTAGTCATTCGCTAACAGCCAAGGACTAAGGACTAATAGACCTCTTGCAAAAATCCTTTTCCTCAATTGATGGGACGGGCAAGTTGCCCAACCCACAAGAGTTATTTTTTTTTGTGGGATGGGCATCTTGCCCGTCCTAATTATTTTTGCAAGAGGTCTAATGACTCAACTGTTTGTCCCTTCTACCTTCGGATGCCTTCTGCTGAGTCTAGGTTTTGTTATAAAAATTAATACAATCTCTCATCAAATCGGTCTAAGGTAAATGCTTAGGTAAACTTGAGATTTTTGGCGCGTGGATCAACCATCACAAAAATAGAAGGTTGGACAATATAGCGTCAACAACCCAGGTCTAAAGACATTGGGCTTCTAGCCTCAGACTTAAACCACAGTTGACCAGACTCAGTACCTGGGTACTACGTTAACGGTAAGAGTTAAAGACCTACCAGGGAATGCTCAGCTAGTTCCTTGCCAAGCGAAATTTAGGATTAAACAGACTTATTGGGTTAAATAAGTTTCCTAAATCGAGTATCGGCCGTTAACTCGCGGGGCAGTACAGACGACCTGGCAGGTCGTCTCTTCTACCCCTCTCAATTAGGCTCGAAAGAGCAAACATTATGCGATCGCAGGTTGCAAAATTTGAGATCGTAATTTCGATGCACGATCGCGTTGCCGAAGTGTCCCCTCGCTCGTACATTACATTCATTACACCGAATCTAGCAATCCTCGTGTAATGGAAAGATTCACAGCGGTTTCAACCGCCTTACCGTTTCCCTCTCAGGTCTAAAGACGCTGAGTTTCCCACTTACCTAATTTTTTTATGAGCATCAATTTAGCGACCAAATTGCGTGAGGGAACGAAAAAGTCCCACACAATGGCAGAAAACGTCGGTTTTGTCAAGTGTTTTTTAAAAGGCGTTGTAGAAAAAACTTCTTACCGGAAGTTAGTAGGAAACCTTTACTTTGTCTACTCGGCAATGGAAGAGGAAATGGAACGCCAAAAGCAGCATCCGGTGATTTCAAAAATTTACTTTTCTCAGTTGAATCGGAAACAAAGTTTAGAGCAAGATTTATTTTACTACTACGGTGCCAATTGGCGCGAACAAGTAGCCCCGTCACCAGCAGCTAAAGCCTACGTCGAGCGGATTCGGGAGATATCGGCGACCGCACCGGAACTGTTAGTAGCTCACTCTTACACTCGCTACCTTGGCGATTTATCCGGCGGACAAATCCTTAAAGGAATTGCCCAGCGGGGGATGAATCTTTCCGAGGGAGAAGGTAGTGCTTTCTATGAATTCCAAGATATTCCTGATGAAAAAGAATTCAAAGCTAACTACCGTCAGGCAATGAATGAACTGCCGATTGACGAAGCAACTGCAGAGCGAATTGTTGACGAAGCTAATGCAGCTTTTGGCATGAACATGAAAATGTTCATGGAGTTAGAAGGCAATTTGATTAAAGCAGTCGGTCAGATGCTTTTCAATACCCTGACCCGGAAGCGCGGCGGCGCCAGTACCGAATTGGCTACTGCTGATTGAGCTCACACCCATTGGTAATAATTTGAGCCTCGTTTAAGAGGAAAAACTTAAATCCTGGGGGTTTGATGGCTGCTTTTACAGTCACCAAAGCTCCGGGATTTTGCATGGCGGGCGAGAGACTTTGTAACTCACAAATCAACACTCACAACTTCTAACTCATAACTCATAACAATTCTGAAAAGGGCCTTGCTGAATTAGGGTATCAATCTGTCGGGGCGACAAGTCGCTTATAACGCTGATAGAATAAGCCTCATAGCTCTTATTCCTTGTTGGTAATTAGGTAGTTTATGTGGAGACAAAGACATTAATTCAACAACAACCTGCCAATTACTAAACATCGAATCG
>NZ_JANMZH010000889.1:0-16280 GCF_031383065.1 Microcoleus sp. OTE_8_concoct_300
CCGCCCGTCCTTTTTGGACGGGCGGGACGCCCATCCCACAAACTTGTGGAAGTTATTTAATTCTCATTCCTTAGTTGGTAGGGTGCGTCAGCACAGAAATTTTGAATTTGCAGCTAAAATAATGCAAGCTGATGCACCCTACGAGTACAAACCAATTTATAGCGGTTCGATCGCGTGGTGAGGTATGCCCGATGCCCGATGCCCGATGCCCGATGCCCGATGCCCGATGCCCGATGCCCGATAGTACCTCATGTTACTGAGAAAGGCTATAATGAGGTGTTTTCGCCCTAGCAACTACAATCCCGATCGCACTTTCGGCTCTCCTAATATATCTCTGCAAGTCGTAAGCAACTGTCACCTCCCCAGCCGGCGAAGCGTGAATTAAACCCATATTCCCGTCAGCATTGCGGTAGACTAAACCTGTGTGGGTGACATCCAATCCTTTAACATCCGTCGCTACCGCTACAATATCCCCCGGTTTTAACTGAGAATAAAGACTTTTTATCTGATTTGTCGGGATGTAATAAACAGTAGTTTTGGCTAAGTCTGCTTCTTGGTTGACAATGCACTGATAAGTTGCTTCGTCTTTGACCATTTGCGGGTAACTGCTGCGGTGCTGGCTCATGAAATTTAGTGTTTTATTCATGGGTACTCCGCCTAATTCAGCGGTGATGTTTTCCACTGTTTGCCGTTTTTGATTGTCGTTAATCCATTCGGAAAAATAATGCAATCTGCTACAATAACCGTTGATTTTACCGTTTAAATACCGCTGTTCTTCTATGCGATTTACAAAATTTTGATAGTCGTAATCTTGTACTACTACGCCCCTGGCGATCGCCAAAACGGTTTCTACAAACAAAACGCAATCAAATTTATTCAACGTTACAATCAACTTTTCTTCGCCGGATTTGTCCAGCAAACCCTCGGCGTAGGGCAATCCTTGGAAATTATCCGCGATCGCCTGGACGATTTCTCCGATCGAGCGATCGTGCAAATTTTGTTTTTTTGCATACTGTACAACCTGTTCAAAACGTGCTATGTCTTCAGGTTGTGCAGCGGTTTTTCTCTCTGTATTATTTGAGTCTGGTCGTCTCGCCAGCACCGACAGCAATTCGGAATAGGAAATTTTCGGTAAATTGTTGAAGTCCCAAAACAAACTCGGGAAACTGGAAACAGTTTGCTTGTTGGTTACTTCCCCATTTGCGCTTTCTGCTGTCAACTGAGTTGCTACCTCCGCGCCCTGTCCTTCTGCTTGTCGCGAGACAAAATTTCCCGCAGCAGGTTGAGACTGAAATGGCCAAACATCAGGGATCAAAAAATTATTCCCTCCGGCGATCGCAAATCCCAAAACAGCCAGACTCCAAAAATTTCTCATGTTTTTCCAAGGATTTTGCTTCCACTGAGTGCTATCCTGAAATTTTTACAATTATTAGAAGTATAAATCAGCCTAGCAGACAGATAAAATTGGCAACAGCGGACTCGATCGACACACTTGTCATTTAGACGCCGCCCTATTATAAACTGATCGTGCGAGTTTGATACCACAACACTGTAATGCAAGTAGACCGCCGACGCAGCCCAATCGGGCCCCAACGCCCAATCCAGCCCCGACGCCAAAGCAGCGAGCGTCCAGTCCCATCTCGTCGCCCAAGCAGGGAGCGTCCAGTCCCATCTCGTCGCCCAATCCAGATCCGACGCCCCATAGACTTGTTGCAAAAGTCGCTCTCAATTCTTGAAATTATCTGCGTTAATCTGCGTTCATCTACCTTGTATCTGCGGTTGACCGATCGAGCAAAGATTCATGCAAGAGGTATAATCCAATCCCGACGCCAAAGCAGCCAGCGCCTAGTCGGGCCCCGTCGCCAAAGCAGCGAAGGCCCAGTCCCATCTCGTCGCCGAGTGAGGACGAAATTTTCTCGGCTAAAATACCGTAACATTTTGTGTTTAATTGGCGGGGCGATCGCGTTTTTTTGGCTCGTCACAATGCCCTTCAGAATTCGCCGTCCCCCAGAACCGCCAGTCATCTTGCCTCAACAGGCCATCTTGCCTCAAGAAGCACTCTCGCCGCCGACAATTCAAACATCGGAAAATTTAGCCGCTCGTCAAAGCGAGCCTACCTTCAGCTACAATATCAAAACACCTCCCAATCCTGTTTACTCTCAAGAATTGCAAGGGATTGTTGATGAAGCTGTGAACATTGCGACCAGCAAAGGGCTGCCTGCAGAATCCCTATCAATTACCTTAATGGATGTCAGCAATTCCCAAACTCACACCTTCGCCGGATATCAAAATCAAACTCTCAGATTTCCCGCTAGCGTTGCCAAGTTATTTTGGATGGCAGCCTTTTACTCAGCCCTAGAAAAAGGGCTAATTACCCAAAGAGAATCTGCCTTTAAAGACGACCTAGAACAAATGATTCGCGTCTCCAACAACGATGCTGCCAGCAGGATTTTAGACAAAATCACAGATACAAAATCCGGCGGACGGCTGGCAGGAGAAGAGTTGCAAACATGGCTTAAAAAGCGCACTCAAATTAACACATTTTTCCAGTCAGCAGGCTACAATGATATTCGTATAAGCACCAAAAATTATCCCATATACTATTTAAGACAAGAAGGGCCAATCGGTCGCGACTTGCAATTGCGGGGCGATCCTTCTGGGCCGATTCGCAATCAAGTAACTACGGACCAAGCCGCCAGATTAATATATGAAATCTATACTAGACAAGCGGTTTCTAGCGTCGCCAGCCGTAAAATGGCTTACTTGCTAACGAGAGACTTGGACCCCAAGGCGTGGAAAAAAGACCCTCTCAATTCGATACAAGGATTTTTGGGCGAATCTTTACCACCTAATATTTATTTTGGTTCCAAAGTGGGCTATACCTCCAAATCCCGCAGCGAAGCGGCATTTGTGAGAACTTTAGACGATCGCGCAATTTATATCTTAGTCGTTTTCGCAGACAATCCGGCTTATGCCAAGGACGAAACAGCATTTCCCGCAATTTCCCGATACGTTTTCGATCGGTTAAATGCTCGCGGACCAAGCAATTTTGAGGGGGAGAAGGCTCTAGGGGGAGAAGGTTCCAGGGGTGGACAATAGGGAATTCAAATATACAATTTAAATGTACAACAGGTTATCTAGTAGGACCGATGGACTCTGTTGGTATTGTAAAACTTCATTGAGTTTATAAGCAATTATAAACAATAATGGTATTATATTGTTGTGAGTGTTGAATAAGGAATACGCATAGCCCAAAAAACGCAAGTCTCAAATGCAACTAACAGAGAGGCACATCATTAAATCAACGGAACACCGTTTCGCCCAAATAGACGAACTAGCTTTCAAGTCCAAAAACCTCTACAATGCCACCAATTACGTCATTCGTCAGAGTTTTATTTATGGGTGGGGCTATGTCAATTACAACGAAATGAACCGATCGATGAAGTCTCACGAAGCATATAAGGCTTTGCCTGCTAAAGTAAGTCAGCAAATCTTGATGGTGCTAGACAAGAATTGGAAATCGTTTTTTGAAGCCGTTAAAGCTTACAAAGCTGACTCTTCAAAATTCACGGGTAGCCCAAAATTGCCAAAGTACAAAGATAAGACTAAAGGGCGAAATCTTCTCGTCTACACGATTCAAGCAATTAGCAGCAAACAGTTGAAGAAAGGAATCATTAAACTTTCCGGCACTGAACTTTCAATTAAAACCCAAGTCAATCCCAACCAGATTTGTCAAGTTAGACTAGTTCCGAAATGTGATTCCTATGTAATTGAGGTGATTTATGATGCTTGTACTGAGCGTAGTCGAAGTGAACCGGAGTCCACCCTTGGCAATGCCAACTCTGTAGCTAGTATTGATTTGGGACTGGATAATTTAGTGGCGTTAACTTCAAATCAGCCGGGATTTATCCCTTTGTTGATTAACGGGCGACCATTAAAATCGATTAACCATTTCTATAACAAACGCAAATCCCGATTACAATCCCAGTTAAAAGGGAATCGTCAAACCTCACCCAGGATTCAGCGATTAACTCGCTGTCGCAATCAGAAAGTTGATAATTACTTGCATCATGCTAGTCGTGTGATTGTTGCGATTTTAAATACAAAACAAATTGGGACGCTAGTAATTGGCAAGAATGCACAGTGGAAAACTGAAATTGATCTAGGGAAGCCAACCAACCAAAACTTTGTTAGTATTCCTCACTCTCGGTTAATTGAAATGTTGGAGTACAAAGCTCGGTTGGTGGGAATCACAGTAATTGTGCAGGAAGAATCCTACACATCGCGGGCCAACTTCGTGGGTCTAGACCCAATCCCTGTCTACGGGAAAACAGAAAAAAAGCCAATGTTTACTGGTAAGCGTATTAAGCGAGGTTTGTACAAAACATCGACTGGTCAGTTAATTAATTCTGATATCAATGCTTCGTACAACATCCTCAGAAAAGCAATCCCAAATGCCTTCAGCGATGGGATAGGGAGCTGCGTAGTTCAGCCGAGGCGGGTTAATCCGCTCAAAGTAAAAGTGAAGGGGGAGGGACTTGAAGCCTCCCATGCCTATAAATGACTATACTTTTACCAGCTATTAGGACTCATCTGATATCAAATCCGGTTCGATCCGAAGGATACCGCAGTGCAAGCCGGACGATCGAACTTCCGTCCTCTCTCCCCTGCAAAGCCCGGAGGCAAAACAATTATGAAATAATTGAGGGTATCGGACACAATTTAACTGGGGCGAAAGGATTCGAACCTCTGAATGGCTGGACCAAAACCAGCTGCCTTACCACTTGGCGACGCCCCAACGTCTCAACATTTACTATAGTAACACCCTGACACAGGTATCTGTCAAGCCTTTGGAGAATAAAATTTAAAAAATCTTTTTGAAACCGATCGCCCCCTGGTTTATTTTTTGACAGCAGCAGGGCGACGCAGCGGGATCTCAATCCAGAACTCTGCTCCCTGTCCGGCTTGGGAGATACACTTCAAGCTTCCTCCGTGTTTTTCCACCACAATCTGGTAGCTGATAGACAAGCCGAGCCCAGTACCCTTGCCCACAGGTTTAGTGGTAAAGAAAGGGTCAAACAAGCGGCATTTAGCTTTTTCCGCCAATCCCGGCCCGCTGTCGCGAATCCGAATCACCACAACTTGAGGGCTCGAGTTTCCTGACTCACCAGCCTCCGAGTCTCGGGCCATCACGGCCGTCGAGATTTTGATCGTCTTGGGTACGGGCTGATTTTCCAAAGAGTCGATCGCATTCCCCAAAATATTCATAAATACTTGGTTGAGCTGTCCGGGATAGCACTCTACCTTCGGCAAGTCGCCGTAGTCTTTAATTACCTCAATTCCCGGTATTAGCCCGTTTGGCTTCAAGCGGCTTTGCAAAATCAGCAGCGTGCTGTCAATCCCTTCGTGAATGTCCACCGGCTTCATATCGGCTTCGTCGTGCCGCGCGAAGTTCCGCAGAGACAGGACAATTTTGCGGATGCGTTCGGCTCCCATCTCTATTGAAGACAGAATTTTCAGCAAATCAGGGACTATGAATTCAACATCCATTTCTTCCCTTTTGCGGATAATTTCGTCGCAAGGCTCGGGGTAATGCTTTTGATACAAGTGCAGCAAATCCACCACATCTTTCACGTACTCCTTGCAATAAGTCAAGTTGCCGTAAATAAAATTAACCGGATTGTTAATTTCGTGGGCGACGCCGGCGACCATTTGACCGAGAGAGGACATTTTTTCGTTTTGGATGAGCTGAGCTTCTTTCTGCTGCAAACACTGCAAAGTTTCCGTCAGTTGGCGGGCTTGAGTTTGAGCGGCTAAGGCTGCCGCCCGGGTTTGGGCGTAAAGTTCGGCTTGGTCGATCGCGATCGCCAGTTGATCCACCACCGCTTGTAGCAATTCCACTTCGCTCGTCGCCCAGGAACGGCGGCTGCTGTAATGGTTGCAAACTACAGCACCCATTTGACCGGAGCGAGTCTTGAGCGGCAGCAGCAGGTTAGAAATAATCCCGAGACTGGTCAAAAAAGCTCGCGTGGCTGGTTCTATGCAGACTGCTGTTGCCGCGTCGCCGATCCGGAGCGTTTGGCGGTGACTAATTTTCTCGGCCAGCAGCGTTACTTGTTTGATCGGGTATTCTGTGAGCCGCTCTTTCAGTTCGGGATTTGCCGCCTCGTGGGTGATCGCAAAGCTTGGCTGCCCGTGCCGCGAGACTGAGTACCACAAAAAGTAGCACTGGTCAACCTGCAACAAGCTGCGAATTTCGTTGACAGCCGTATCTAAAATTTTGTCGAGGTCGAGGGAATTCCGCATCTGGCTGGCGATGCCCAACAGCAGCCCTTCCCGGCGGCTCAACAATTCTTCTCGGGCCGCGTGGCGATCGATAGCCACGGCGATAGCGTTAGCCATGCAGCCGAGAACTTCTAGCGCTCCCTCGCTTGCCAAAGCCCTAGTACACAGAGCCATCACTCCCACCAGCCGCTCCTCCACAATCAGCGGATAGGCAATGGCGCACAGAGACGGGTTCGACATGAGGCACACAGGAGCCGTTTGGAGTTTTCCCGGTTCTGGTCGCACCCAATATTCTATTTCCCGTTCCCACTCTTGGCTGCTGAATCCTGAATTTGCCTGCACTTCTAACCGCTCTGTCTGCGGGTTGAACGTCCATATCGTCGCCCCTGTGGCGTCGAGGTAATCTACCAGTGCCTCGGTGCAGCGGTTGAGGATAGCCGATATTTTCCCGCCTTGTCCGAGGGCTGCACCGATTTTAGCTTGCAGGGCTCCCAAGCGCGTGAGCTCTTGTAGCGACGCTGCCGTTAGTTGGCGCTCGGAGGTGTCCCGGGAGCCGGCAACGATTTCTCGGATTTGTTTGCTATCGCGAGCCTGCCGGATGCCCGCTGAATTTTCCCATAAATATTGAGATTTGCCTGTTTCCCCGAGCGTCGGGAGCTTTTTTCTTCGGTAGTATATTCTCGTGCCGCTCTGTGGCGTCTGTCCGGAACACAAGCTGGAGCCGTTCGAGCCACGAACTAACTCCGAGATTTGCTGGCTCTCGGAGGTGATATCTTCTACCTCTGGCAACTGTTTCTGCGCTTTGGCTAATTGCCAGCGCAGCTCCACCAAACTTGCAACTTGCCGACCCAAAGCTTCTATGGCTTCTATCGTTTCTTTTGTCAAGTCTCTGGGCACAGAGTCCATGACGGATAGCACTCCCAGCGTCTGCCCACCTGAGGTGACGACTGGGATTCCGGCGTAAAATTTCACGAAGGGGTAGGAAATAGTCAGCGGATGCTCGGCAAATCGCACCTCTGTGGAAGCGTCTCGGACAATGGCGGCGGGCCGGTCCTTGAAGGAATTTGCATTGATCGCAGATTCGGGAGCAACTGGCGGTTTTTGCAGGGGAATTGCCCGATCGAATTCCGAGTTTGAGTTTGAGCCAACAGCGAACTCTTCGGGAGTTTGGTCGATCGCGCGAGCGCAAAAATTCAGGTAACGATGGGCCAAAGTTTGATCGATACCTAACTGCGATTTCAACCAGTGGCGGTTACCGTCAATCAAGCTCAAGAAAGCAATAGGAGTTCGGCTCATCTGAGCTGCCAAGCCGACCAAATTGTCTAAGCACACCTCTGGAGCAGAGCCGAGAAGCTGATATAAGTCTATATTATGGAGCTTGAACACTTTTTTTTTACCAAGATACAAGGGTGATTTCATCATCTGTAAGTGCACGTTTAGTGGCTGGCAACCGCCCTTCTCAATACTTTCCAGAAAAGCCAGCTATGAATTTTGTGCCTTGAGGCCCAGAGCGCAAGTTCCGCCAAACGGCGGATTGCGCCGAACTCAGACTAACCTCTTGACTGACAGGGAAACTTTTGAGTTATGGGAGTTAGATCACCCCGATCTAAGACTGTATAAATTCTACTTCTAGTTGACTATGCTTTTGAATACCTCCGGCTCTCTAAATCTAAGAGCCTCTGTTGGGAGGAAGCACCTTTCCCAAATATATGGCGATTGCTTACCTGGAATTTTTTAATCAGTTTAATTTTATTTTAACAGACTTGTCTAATCGTGGGTAGCTGGCTTGCTGGTAGATTTAAATCATGGGTTTGTGTCACAATACCAGTGTCCTTTACCGAATCTGTGCCGCAGCCTGCGGTTCAACTACTGTTAGGAGATGAACTACAAAAGATTGCCCAAATGTTAAACTTTGTAACAATAGTTGCTCGAACTCGACCGTCTAGGGTTTCTGGGCCCGGATGCAGATTTGGCAACTGTTGTAATCGCCGATCGACCCCTCGGGCAATCACTTTTTTCGAGTTAGAGGTAAAAAAACAGGGGTAAAGTTTCTACTAACGCTCCAAGGGGGTTGGCAATTATTGCACAGAGGCAACTCTCAAAAAATGACGGCGGGAATTATGTTTTGTATTTTCTAGAACTATAAATAAACAGGGAGAAGAATATGCCTGCAAGTAGCAGTCAAGTACCAACTATTTTGGCAGTAGATGATAGCGTCGTGATGCAAGGACTTGTCAAACAGGCTTTAAGCAAAGAGTTTCGAGTTCTCGTGACCGACAATGCAGTGGATGCTTTGTCAACGATTTATCACGAACAAATTTCGGTTTTGTTGCTCGATGTTTCGATGCCTGGTATTGACGGATTGGAACTCTGTCGCACGGTGCGCAGCTTGCCTCAGTTTCAAAACTTGCCGATCATAATGCTGACAGCGCGAGATGGAGCATTTGATAAGGTACAGGGGCGTTTGGCCGGAGCAACGGAGTATTTAACTAAGCCGTTTGATGCTGATAAGTTGCGCGAGGTAATTGGTAAGTTTATCAAAATCAAATAATTGGACTTAGAAAAAAAGTTCAGTTTTGAGTAATTAATGAACTAAAAAGTTGATCTCGCCCGCCGGGAACCCCGACTTCTTTAACAAGTCGGGGGGCGGGGTATTCTGCACTATTTGCGGGGTAAGTCCTAAATTTTTAATTTGGCCAGGAGTAGGGGAGCGATCGCACTGACGGGTAGAACATATTGGGCGGCACCGAGGGCGATCGCTTCTTTGGGCATTCCGAAAACAACGCAACTAGCTTGGTCTTGCGCTATTGTCAACCCCCCGACTTGGGCGATCGCCAACATTCCGTCAGCACCGTCTCGGCCCATTCCTGTTAGTAAAACGGACGCCGCCGTCCGACCGTAAAATTTAGCAACTGACTTAAATGTTACCGTTATTGAGGGGCAGTGTCCCGCGAATTTATCAGCTTGAGAATAAATAAATCGCCCTTGAGAATCCAATTCTAAATGACGTTTTTCTGGGGGTAAATAAACAATACCAGCGTGCGGCACTTCCCCCAAATCAGCTATTTTAACCTGCAGTTTAGATTCACAAGCCAACCACTTAACCAATCCCTGCAAAAATCCTTCGCTGATGTGCTGGACGCAAATTACAGGCACTGGAAAATTAGCCGGAAGCTTAGAAATAATCGTGTACAGTGCTTGAGGCCCCCCTGTAGAAGCCCCTATAGCCAATACTTTAATAGTTGGAGATTTAACATTTTCGTTGGAGAACTTGTAATTAGGAACTGGTTCTTGGTTAATTTTTATAAGTGTGTTATTATCTTCTGTCTGCACCATTTTTTGACGCCGTGTAAATACTTTCACTCCTGAGAGTATTTTAATTTTAGCTATTAATTGATTAGCCAGGCGATCGTAATCTGATACCAACCCGCCAATCGGTTTCGGAAAAACATCCAATGCACCAGCCTTTAACAGTTGAAATACCTTCTGAGTATCCTCCACTTGCACTGAAGCACTAATTACTAAAATTGGTAGCGGAAATTTATTCATTACTTCTTGCGTGAATTCTAACCCGTTCATTGGTGCCATGTTCAAATCCGTACTGATTACTTCTGGGTGAAGTTTCGGGATTAATTCTAGTGCTTCTAATCCGTTGCAAGCGGTTCCTACCACTTGGATTTCTGGCGACGACTCAAAAATTCGTTTGAGGATGAGCGTAACTACTGGAGAATCTTCAACTAACAATAGTTTAATGGGCGATAACATCAGTTTGTGGGGAAATTGGGAATAGGAAATTGGGAATGGTAAATTGGGCATTGATGCACTGGAAATTTGGCACTGGACACTTGGTCTTGAGTCTTGCTAATTCGTAGTAAATAAGAAATGCCTAATGCCTAATAACTAATGACTAATGACTAATGACTAATGACTAATGACTAATGACTAATGACTAATGACTAAACTAACCTTTTTAGTGTCTCTACCAGCACATCTTGATTGAAAGTACCTTTAGGAATATAAGCATTTGCCCCGGCATCAGCCCCTCTTTTTTTATCTTCATCCGACGCCAAAGATGTCACTAAAATTATCGGCAAATCACTGTATTCTTTTTGCTGCCGAATCTTAACAGTCAGCGCCAAACCATCCAAATTTGGCATTTGTACGTCAGAAATCACTGCATCAAAATCGCGAGTTTTCAATTTATGGAAAGCATCCAATCCGTCTACCGCTGTCACAACTTCGTAACCCGCACCTTCCAGGATGCGCTTTTCTTGAGTGCGGGTGGCGATCGAGTCTTCTGCTAAAAGTATAACTTGTTTTTTGCTGACCGTCTCAATGGGCGATCGCGCACCAGAAACCCCACCCGACGAAACTTGCTGGCGTACAGATTTTATCAAATCGTGGGGATTGAGTACCATACAAACTTCCCCCGTCCCGAGAATCGTTGCACCAGAAACATTTCGCACCCGTTTCAGCAATTGACTTTGAGGTTTAATCACCACATCCTGTGCCTCAATCAAAGCATCTACAAATAATCCCACTCTTTCATCCCCGACTTTCAGAATAATACAAGACATTTTCCGAGAATTTGGATTCAGGGATTCTCCCTCTATCTTTCTGTTGAGTTCTCTCCCACTTTCCTGTCTCCACTCCCTATTTTTCGGCAGCAATTGTTTCTGGTTTAATTCTAGTACATCTGCCAAATAAGCAACTGATAGCGGCTGACCATCGGCAAGTATAGTTGCCTTACATTCCACGGGAAAAATATCAGAACAAGCAACCTGTTTGGCAGTGTCAACAAACTCAACTGGCAGCGCGTAAGCAAGATTTTCAACCGCTACAATTAATACATTTGCAGTAGCTATAGACGTGCTGAGTAGCAGTCGCAAACTGCATCCTTTTCCTGAGACAGATTCAACTTGAATGCTGCCTTTTAGTGCTTCAACATTAGTCCGAACTACATCTAAACCCACTCCCCGACCAGAGACTTCAGTAACAAATGTTCTGGTGGAAAAACCCGGAGAAAAAATCAGCGATTGAATTTGGCTTTCTGTCATGGTGGCGAGTGCTTCCTGCGTGCAGATTTTGCGCTTGACAGCACTTTGTTTAATGCGCTCGAGATTCAGCCCCTGGCCATCATCAGCAACTTCAATGATAATATTGCTAGCAGTATGGTAGCCTTTAATCCGGAGAGTAGCAGCGGGACGTTTACCGAGCTTCTTGCGTTCAGCGGCAGTCTCGATGCCGTGGTCGATCGCATTCCGGATCATGTGCATTAAAGGGTCTTTCATTTCTTCTAAAATGCGTTTATCAACTCGGATTTCCCCACCTTCTATGACTAATTCAACTTCTTTTCCTTCCCGCTTCGCCAAGTCTCTAACCGATCGGGGAAAGAGATTAAAAATAGTAGACAAAGGCAGCAGTCTGAGAGTGCGAATTCCTGAGCCTAATTCCTCCGCAATTAATTCGAGTCTGGCAGTATCTTCATCAACTCGATTGTTCAAGCGATTTACTAGAGTTCCCAGACTTTCTAAATGTTCTTCAGTCCGCTGGTAATAATTCTGTAACTGCATGACTATCGCCTTTTGTTGAGACCCTGTTTTATCATTTTCTATTTGATGAAGAGCCAACCGATTTATCAAAGCTTCTCGGCTCCAATCTTCCCACAAAGTTGTGAGCTTTTCGAGAGCTGCAAGTCGGTGTACTACCCGAGTTTTGGTAACAGTAAGTTCACCTGCTTGAGTCATTAAATCGTCTAAATTTTGGGTAGCGACGCGAATTGTTTCTATGCGGTAAGACGAACTCAAAGAACCGTTAACAGTGGGTTGAGAAGCAGATACAGCAGCGGATCCAGAAGCGGCCGGCAACTTTTGAGATTCCAGCAGCAATTCTTGCTCGGATGGTAGCGTCAACAAAGAGGAATTATTATATAAATCAGTGGCGAAAGAAGTTTCACTGTTTGTTTCTGGTGGCGGCGTTTCTGAATCAGTAAATTGCGTTTTTACTAATTCTTCTTCTGGTACTTGTGTAGATTCTGGCTCTGCATTCGGGGCGACTGGCAGGGGCTGGTTAGAAGCACCCATCATGGTAGCGAGTACGTAAAATGTATTGACGCCGGAATCTTGGCCAGTGACGGCTTCGTCAACGAGTTTGCGGAGGGCGTCTAAACCTTGCGAAAGTCGATCCCTAAGATCTAGATCTAGTTGAGTTTCTCCCCGCTTGACACCTCCCAAAAGATGCTCCATTTGATGAGCTAAAGATGCTACATTTTTTACCTCCAGCATCCCAGCATCGCCTTTAAGAGAATGGGTTTCCCGCAGCAATTCTTCTAACTTAGCTAAGTCGTCTGGGTGTTGTTCCAAGTACAGCAATCCATCGTCTAGTTTCTGCAAGTGTTCTTGACTAGCGATTTTAAATACATCTCGGAGTTCTTCATCTTCAATCATATATATCTTTCGGTAATGGGTCATCGGTAACTGGTCATCGGTAACTGGTCATCGGTAATTGGTAATCGGTAATTGGTAATTCTTCCTTAATTACTTCTATCCGTTAAATGCCGATTCACTGCGCGTTGCCGGACTTTTTTATCACAAAAAAAAGATGCTGCCCTCCATGGAGGGCAGCTACTCAAATAAAGCATCTTAAAGTCTCTCAAAACTTTAGAATTAACCTTCAGACATTCCTGATTTATTTGGCAATTGCAAATCATCCGGATCTACATAGTGACAAACTGCTTTGTCCATGCAAATCAAGGCCCAGCCGGATTTATCGATGCTCATCAACTTATAAGAAGCTGGCTGAATAAAGAAACCTTTGTGGTTGCGGGTTGCTGGTTTGATGTTAACGTGGCTGTCAGTGCTCATGTTTTTACAACTCCTAGATAGTTATCGTAGTAAAATCTGAAAACCGCTAAGCGGGTTTGTCAATCGTCTAAGTTTTCAAATACTAGCACTGACTTCCTGAGTTTTCCATAAAGTTATTTATTGATTTATTACGAGATCGTAATAAACCGCAAAGCCTATTTCGTCGCTCCCCGCCCCGCAGTCGAATTGTTTGCGCAGTTACGGCTCCAGAAGCCACTGTTTAACGCGGGCGAGACTCTTCCAGTCCGGTTTTCTGCTTAATCCTTCTTCAAAATTTTTTTTAACTTCGTCGAGCAACTCTTCGGAAGCCATCAGCAGTTGCTGAGCCACTTCTACGTGGGGGCGCACTCCTTTTTCTTTGAGTTCAAGGATTGCTACTGCTAAATTGATGCGAGCTTGGGGGTCGTGAGGGTTCAATTTAACGGCGGTTTTTGCTGCCTTTTGAGCCGATGCGGGTTTATTTTCTAAAAGGTAGAGCCACGCGAGGCTAGCCCAGGCATTGCCATTTTTGGGAGCTTTATCGCACACTTCTTTAAACACGGGGATCAGATTAGCCGGGGCTTCGCCAGCTTGGTAGCGATCGAAACCGTCTTTAAATAATTCTTCAGGGGTCATTCGATTTTAGATTTGGGATTTGAGATTTTAGATGGGAAAGAGCATTGGGTGCCGGCCTCCGCAAGGCAGTCGGAGGCATTCTCAGCAATTAGCAATTACCAATCCCCAATGCCCTATTTTCCGATTTATGTGGAAAAGGAACTGCCACAGCCGCAAGTTTGAGTTGCGTTGGGGTTAGTAAACTGAAAGCCGCCCCCGATCATAGCATCGCTGAAGTCGAGAACTAAACCGTAGAGATAAAGAATGCTCTTGCGATCGCAAACTACCTGAAAACCGTCGTAGTCGAACACTTCATCGTCAGATCTCACAGTGCTGGGGTCTGCGAAATCCATCACGTAAGACATACCAGAGCATCCGCCCTGGCGCACCCCTACCCGCAAGCAGAGGTCTTTACCTTGTTTTTCTCTCAGAGCTAAAACTTGACGGACAGCAGAGTCCGTCATTTGAATTCCCCGCTTTTGTGAAGTGGCTTGAGTCATAATTGGCCGAACTCCTGAGATTGTCTAATGCTAAGAGTTTAATCTTATCCCTCCATTGTACAGGCATTCGCCATCCGGCATAAGGTTAGATGCTGAAGGCAGAATTTTTACCTTCTAATTTTTAATTCCCGTAGGGCCTCGTTCCCCAGCTTGATGTCCTCTCCCCCTATAGGGTTTATGATTGAGAAGCAGCGGTTGACCGGCTACCGGCACCGCAACAATGCTTCACCCAACGGGCTTACTCTATGGCAGCGCTGAATCGCTCTACTCTTCGTCGGCTACAAAACTTACCTCAAATTCCCAGCGTGTGGGAGGGCGACCGCCGACCCTTATCTAATGCTGACTCGCACATGATGCTAGAGGACGACGACGCTCCAGAAGAAGGTGGCGAGTGCATTCTCTGGGTGGACGGCTCTGAAGGCGTCGTCAGGGCTATGGACATGGTAGGCCCAGATGCCGGCCCAGAGGCGATCGTCCGGGCCCTGCTACGGGCAATGGAACATCCCCAAAGTCCGGCTCCCGCAGTCCGCCCCCAAAAAATAGTAGTCAAAAACCGAGAAATTCAATTTTATCTGCGGGGCGTACTTCAAGATTTAGGCATTTCCATTGACTACGTGCCGGAATTGCCCCTAATTGACGAAATATTTCGCGGCATGGAAGAGGTGGCGATCAACAGACCTCCTGAGTTGCCCCCTCAGTATGCTGAAGTTTTAATCGAAAAAGCTGCTCACATTTGGCACGATGCTCCGTGGCGGACTTTGAGCGAACACCAAATTATATCTATTGAAATCAATCAGTGGGATGTCGCCAGCCTCTACGTGTCCGTATTGGGGCAAGGCAGAATGGATTACGGAGTTTTACTGTACCGCTCTCTAGAATCCTTGAAGCGGTTTCGAGAACGAGTCGTCAACGATGAATCTTTTGAAGATTTAGAACAGGCTTTTTTAGGGCAAGACTGTTTGTTTCTCACCTTTGAAAGTGCCACCGATATTGATGAGGACGACGAAGAAGAAATTGATTTAGCCGATTTACCTCCATCGGAAATTGAACCAAATTTCGGCAACCTGCATCCTTTAGAAGGATTGCGATCGATTCTTTACGAAGAAGAAGCCCTCACGATGTTAGTTGCTCTCGAAGCATTTCACCGCTTTTTCCGCAACAGCCGCCGGAAATTGGGAGCAGAGACGTTTCCCAATCTCAACAGTCGCTACCGCATCCCAGTTCCGCAGTCAGATGGAGAAATTCAACAGGTATCCGTTAAAGTTTCGACAATGCCCGAGGTGTCCGAGGAATTATTACAGATGCTCGGTGATGACGATGATGATGACGATGATGATGATGAATTTGAAATGCCACTGCTGCGGGACGATTTGGTGCCGCAAAATTCATTTTTGAGTCTCGGTGCCGTACCTTGGGAAACCGTAGAATTTCTGCGCACAACTGTCCAGTTTCACCAAGCGGCAGAAATTGATATTAATACCGCCGGAGATGGTTTGCCGGTGGTGATGATCCAAACTTCTCATCCGAAGGCGAAAACTATGATTCAGGATTTGAAAGAAGCTGGAGGGGTGAAGGCAATTGGTTTTAATCCGGGCGAAAATCCTTTTGAGGATGAGCAATACGACTTGGGTATTTTGCAAACTAAAAATGGGGATCTGTATTTGTTTGGGGAGTTTAATGAAAATGATCCGGTGCATCAGGAAGCTCGCCAAAAGTGGGAGCGTCGCTGTAAACTTACCAACGGTTGGTGCGGTTTGGTAATTGCTAAAGGCTTGATGGGTGCTTCTCGCGGTCAGCCTCAGTTTAAGGATATGGTCGCTTTGTTTGAGGTGCGCTGGGTGTCTGCTAAAGAGTTGGGAATTGGGCCACTTCAGTTGATGCCGATGTTTTAAAGTTAGTTGACTGTTGACTGTTGACTGTTGACTGTTGACTGTTGACTGTTGACTGTTGACTGTTGACTGTTGACTGTTGTGAGAAGGAAGAGGTAAAAGTAATTTGTAAGGTGCGCCGCAGCGCACCGTAGTTTTTAAATTATTCA
>NZ_JANMZH010000891.1:0-2165 GCF_031383065.1 Microcoleus sp. OTE_8_concoct_300
CCGCCCGTCCAAAAAGGACGGGCGGGACGCCCATCCCACAATAACAATTAAAATTGTAAGTTATTTAATTCGCGATCCTTAGCCTCAAAAACCGGGTTGTTTAAGCCCTACCAAAAGCGCTGCACGAGGTATGTTCGTAAAAAACCAGGTTTGTGCCTAAGTCCCGCTTTATTTTTTTTTGCAAGAGTCGATCGAACCTTGTCTCTCAATCAACCGAATCCATGTGAACTACCCCACATCAACTGCTACGCAGAATGATGTGGGCTTCCCAATTCAAGGGCAACAGCCTCGGCAGCAGTGGACTTGCGCCCATAGTGTTTTGGTCTGACATTGCCTCGAAGGGCAATAACGCTGGTTCCCAACGCCAATATCCGTAAGCCTTCGTTTCTGAGCTCTGTTTGGGCTTGAAATTTGTTTAAGTCCCGCTAATTGAATGGAAACCAAGCTTGAGGTAGTGAGCCATTCCCGGAAAAGGAGTCGTCATGAATACGGACGACAGGTTATGAAATGGCCCAAGCACCCGTGGTGTTGCCACGGGCGCCCAAGTACCTCTACCAAGTTGTCAACGCGCTTGTAGCACAGCTCTTTTATGGGTTTGCCGATACCTCGAACACGAAGATCCGCAGGGGATCAGGTCCCAAGTTGTACAGGCTGTGTTCGCCCGAGGGCGGGTTACGGATCAGGTCTCCTGCCCGAACAGGGAACTCCTCGCCGTTGCGCCACATCACGCCCTGACCCTTGAGGACTAGGTAGAACTCCTCTTCGTCGGGCCCGTGGCGGTGGCGACCGATAGATGACCCCGGAGGAATCTCTGCCAGGTCAATGAAATGGCATAAGCCACTGGACTGCCCCTCCTGGCACAGACGGGCGAAGCGGATCAGACCCTCGCCTCCATGTGCCTGCGTGTCGGAAAGTGGCACCTCGTCGAGGTTGAGCCGATCGAAAAATTGGTCATTTCTGCCTGCAGTGAGGGGAGTGTCGGTCATATCCGTCTTTGCCTCTGGATGTGGACTTGCGCCCATACTGTTTTGGTCTGACATTGCCTCAAAGGGCAGTAACGCTGGTTCCCAACGCCAATATCCGTAAGCCTTCGTTTCTGAGCTCTGTTTGGGCTTGAAAGTTGTTTAAGTCCCGCTAATTGAATGGAAACCAAGCTTGAGGTAGTGAGGCATTCCCAGAAAAGGAGTCCTCATGAATACTGTAGCGTCGGTACCGATCGATAGCAGCCAGATCTTCAGACAGCGGGGCGCGAACCTGGGTTCCGACCCCGGTTATGACAGGGCCCAAGCACCCGTGGTGTTGCCACGGGCGCCTAACTACCTCTGCCAAGTTGTCAACGCGCTTGTAGCCCAGCTCTTTTATGGGTTTACCGATACCTGGAAGACGAAGATCCGCAGGGTATCTGGTCCCAAGCTGTGGAAGCCGTGTTCGCCCGAGGGCGGGTTACGGATCAGGTCTCCTGTCCGAACAGGGAACTCCTCGCCGTTGCGCCACATCACGCCCTGACCGTTGAGGACTAGGCAGAACTCCTCTTCGTCGGGCCCGTGGAGGTGGCGACCGAGCGATGACCCCGGGGGAATCTCTACCAGGGCAGTTAAGCGGCATGAGCCACTGGACTGCCCCTCCTGGCACAAAAAGCCGAAGCGGATCAGACCCTCGCCTCCACATACCTGCGCCTCGGAGAGCTGCACCTCGTCCAGGTTGAGGCGATCGAAAAATTGGTCATTTCTGCGGTCAGTGGGGGGAGCGTCGGTCATATCTGTCTTTGCCTCTGGATGATGGTACTTCCGTTTTTTTAGGGTAGGGAGAATAAGATGATTAAACAAACTCCAGTTTCTCAAGTTCGATAAACACATTTATGAACCGTCCTGTAAGCTTATATATTCTCCTAGGCAAAGTATCTCACGTTGATGATGGAGAAATCAAAGAAACAACTCCCGCCACTATGCCTCCTTGCTGGAAAATTGTTTGCGAACCACTCTCAAAACAGGACAATTTTTAGCTAAAGTGCCGAAATCCCCACACTATAGAACCCATTTGACATCTAAGAAGAGGGTGCAAGCCTTCTAATCATCAGCCTAATAAAACAAAGGTTGAGCTTGGCAGTCGCCGCTGTCAAACTTCTCTCAAAGTTCTTCACCAAAATTTTACATCTTTCCATCCAA
>NZ_JANMZH010000938.1:0-1600 GCF_031383065.1 Microcoleus sp. OTE_8_concoct_300
CGGTTCGCCCAAGGGTGTCCGGGAAACCATACTCACTTTGTACCGGCTGGGATTTGCAGAAGTGGGCGATTGGAGTCCCCCACAGCGTGCGGCTAATCCGAAGCAGGTGATCAGCGTGCTGATCCGTCGTTCGCGGGCTGATGGTACATCGCCGAGACAATCTGGGCGGTAAGCTGCAAGGTTAAGTCCTTTGATGAAGGAGGCGATCGAAATCGCGTCCTTCATTAACCAACATTTTAAGCCTTGGAATAAAGAGGGTGTTAAAGCATGGTTTGGTCTTATCATAAAATAAATCAACTCTAAATATGCGCCTTGACGCAGTGCCGCAAACACCGCGTCAAGACGACTTCTCCAATGTTGTAGAGCCAACACAGAAGCTATATCAATAATGACAAATAACGATCCAAATAGGTGGCTGCGCTACGATTCAGAGCAGGATATCTCCCGACACAGCGCCACCAACCCGCAGAAATGCCGGGATATGCAAAAGAAGTATGGCTGGAAACTGATCGACATTGAGGAAATCGAAAATAAGTACATTTTTGAAGTTGATTGCGTGTTCAAAGGGAAAACAGAATTTCCCAACTATCTCGAAGAAAAGGAGGAAGAGTGATGCAAAAGTACATTATTTTTCAGGCTGAGTCAGGTGAGGATGAAGGCTGGAGACAGAGAAAACTCCAACACAGCCAAGCTCTAACTTTTATCATTGCAGAAAACTGGGACTCTTCTAACGAACCGATTCCTGAACCGGGATATCGTCCTGTAGAATTTGTGCGGGTGGAGTCAGAACACGATCCAAAGGAACACGCACACAATACTCACTATCGCGTCAGCAATTGGGAAGTTGTGCGGGTGCAAACATACACGCCTGATATTCCAACTCCGATGAGCGAATATGACGTAATTGTGATGTGTTACTGTCGGTACAACCCGATCGATGCTACTCTCAAACCGATGCCGAAACGACAGGTATCGATCGATTCTTTTGGCGGCGATGAAATAGCTTACAAGCAATACCTAGAATCGGAAGAGGGCAAGAAGTATGTACAGTCAATTTAAGCGTCAAGTCCTTTATAAGGCTAAATCCTCAGCCGGGCCCAAAACCTCCCAATCCCCCTCTTCAATCGAAAGTCCAAAATCTAAAATCTAAAATCGGTTGACGGCGGCCCCCATCTGCGGCTACGCTTGGAAGTGAGAGGTTGCTTGCTTGTAGAGGAGGCAGCCCGCGTCGCCCAAAAATCTAGTTGCACTGCCCAAAGCTGTTGGTAGCAGCAATGGACAGCTAACCGCCAAACTGGGACAAGCAGTCTGGAGGCTAACGGAGTATCTTAACATCCTCTGTAGCCGCCCTGCTATGTGTTGAATAGCGGGGCGGCTGGGTTTTTGGGTTTTTCTAGAAAACCCAAAAACAGGAGAACATATTATGTCACAGGAATTTGTGCCTGACGACAACTCTTCCGATCGGCCAAATGACGACTCCGCAGCAGTATGCGAACAGGAAGTGGTGCTGTTAACGGTTGTCGGTTCGCCCAAGGGTGTCCGGGAAACCATACTCACTTTGTACCGGCTGGGATTTGCAGAAGTGGGCGATTGGAGTCCC
>NZ_JANMZH010000025.1:0-1368 GCF_031383065.1 Microcoleus sp. OTE_8_concoct_300
GCCATCCCCTGTTTGCTGCGCTGCTGCTGCAAGTTTGGCTGTAGCTGCTGCTGGCAGGCGCCGCAAACCAAGACTGTTAGGAAAAAAGTATAAATTCGCACTTTACCCATTAACTTTGAAAACATTTTCCCCCCGGTTCTATCTACTATACTAAAGCTTAAAAAACATCCTTCTAAAGGCATGGATGTAATTTTACTTCGGATAAGAATCTTTAACTACCGCAAATTTACTATTCAAATCAGTCCGATAGCTTTGTTAAATACACTACACTCTAAGTCCAATTGTCGGAAATGTTAAGTAAGTATTAAAAAAAGATTATATGTAGCCATGGTGGTCGGCGTCCCCCTCGCCTGCTAGAATGGCTACTTAAGTAAGTAGAACAACCTCAAACCAAAATTAAAAGCAACGTTATGAAGACCAAAAATATCAGCGCATTCATCCCCGGACTAAATGCTAAAAACATGACTAACAGAGCGAGCGAAGGTGCGATCGAGAAAAAGTTAAACACCGAAAAAGTCAGCACTGCTTCGCCCGCAGTCCCCCAAGCCAGAACCACGCTAGAAGAATCAGCAGCGTCTGAAATTAGCACAACTTTTCACCCAGAAAAAGTTAGCATCATTATGCCGGCATTCAACGCCAAAGACACAATTGGCGAAGCGATCGAATCTGCGCTCAACGGCACTCACCAGAATATAGAAATCCTAGTAATTGACGACGGTTCGACCGACGGTACGGAAAACACCGTCACCGACATGGCGGCGAAAGACCAGCGAGTTAAGTATTACAAAAACCCCACAAACTTAGGAGCTTACAAATCCCGAAATCTAATGATATCCGCAGCAACCGGACAATTTATCGCCTTTTTAGACAGCGACGACACCTGGGAACCAAACAAACTAGAAGAATGTTTGAAAATGTTAAAACAGCACCCAGAAATTAAATCAGTCTGTCACGCTCTCCGCTATATAGACAAGCGTGGCAACAAAGTCGGCTACATCCCCACATATCCTACAAATCAAGAAGAATTGCAGGAGGTTCAAGAAAAGGGCACGATTCCCTGGGTTTTTCCCACAGCTTTATTAGTAGAACGAGAAGCTATCCTAGAAATGGGAGGATTTTTAGAGTGGAAAGTAGGAGCAGATACCGAGTTCACGGCCAGACTAGCTCAAAAGCACGGGATGCTAGGTACAAAAATGCCCTTAGGAAACTACCGAGTTTTGGGCAACTCTTTAACAGATAAATATTGGTTGGACAAGCGTCTAGTCATAGACTGCGTTAAAGAAAACCAACTGCGGCGGATTCGCGGTCAATCAGAGTTAACATTCACCGAATACCGAGAAATCTTTTTCCAAAACCTGCCGCCATTGA
>NZ_JANMZH010000035.1:0-1011 GCF_031383065.1 Microcoleus sp. OTE_8_concoct_300
TCTCGGTTAATTCTTTTTTTGCGAATCATAACTGGTTTAACTATGGCTCAACTGCTTGCCCCGTAAAGGTTTCATTCTATTTTACCTTTTTTGGTCTACCCCCTTGACAATTTGCACTTTTTCTTAACTTGTCACAAATGCGCTTGCCAGACAAGTTTGTCCGATCGCACTGCTGCAAAACTCGCTCAAAAGTCCCGGCGTCAACTCCGGTGGTATCGCGGTATTTAGCGACTTTCTCACCCTTAATGTCCCCTAAAGCATAGTTACATACGCCGAGCTTGCGCCCCATCTCTACCAGCGACTTGATGGCAGCCAGCCGCCGATTAACAGTAGCTTCCTTGAGTCCCTTGTCGATGAGTTTGGCTTTGTACTTCAACACCACCGATACCGCCTGTCGCTCTTCCAAGTGCAAAAACTCTAAAACGTTATCAGGCACGGCGGGCATCCCCGTCATAGTTTGCAGAAAATCATTCACGTCCTTCTCATAGGCGCGACGGGTATTTTCGGAGCGCTTGTCGGCGAGTAATTGTTTGAGCACGTCGGGGTCGGTGTCTAAAGTGTCAAAGTGCCGCTCAATTTTGGCATTGAGGGAAGCTTCGAGGGTGGCTGTTAAGTAGTTAAGCAAAATTAATTACATAATTATCTCCAAATTTTTTAAGAATTTTTTCGACATATGAAACAAGAGATTGCCAGCTAGAATAGGCATCTATTTCCAGCCATTCATATTTAATAAACCGCCACAAAATCTCTATTAAATTCAATTCAGGTGAATAAGTCGGCAATTCAAATATAGTTAAGGACTAAAAAATAAATAACTTGATGGATTGTCGGATATAATCAAAAACAGCGCCCTGATTGCTATTTTCTCTAAAATTGATAGAAACTCGCAAGGGATTTTTCTATTCTACCACTTTATCTGAGATTTAAACCTATGTTTTATTCTAGTTCAATTGAGTCGGAAATAAAGAAACTTTATAACTCTTTATCAGAAAAGGATAAAAGAAGGTATGC
>NZ_JANMZH010000051.1:0-4175 GCF_031383065.1 Microcoleus sp. OTE_8_concoct_300
TAAAGCCTTGTATGCTTCGTGAGACTTCATCAAACCGTTCATTTCGTTGTAATTGACATAGCCCCATCCATAAAGAAAACTCTGACGAATGACGTAATTAGCGGCATTGTAGAGGTTCTTAGATTTAAAGGCTAGTTCGTCTATTTGGGCGAAACGGTGTTCCGTCGATTTAATGATGTGCCTCTCTGTTAGTTGCATTTGAGACTTCCGTTCGATCGGCTGTGCGTATTCCTTGTTCAACACTCATAACAATATAATACCATTATTGTTTATAATTGCTTATAAACTCAATGAAGTTTTACAATACCTTTATTTGACACTGCCACGGCTGCACTACGTTAAAGCCGTGGGATTCTCCCGTCTAGCCCAGCTCTATGTCTACGAGTGCAAAGGGAAATTCAGCAGCCAGTACAGCGCAATATTTATTGAGGTCATTCTTTGTATCTTCCCTCTCGCCAAAGCATCTATCTTAAGGCGGATTCTCCTCAGCAAGTAACTCAGGTTGAATAGAGAAGACCGTGTATGCATACGGATGGATCTTCATGAAGCGCGACGCCACAGGCAAGTTTGTTAGCAATTGGAACTCGGAGACGAAACAACGAGTGAGCGTATCTCTGACTAATACAGCATGGCGATCGCTCGATAAAGAGGCTCACAGGCGAGGAATTTCTCGCTCTGAAGTCATTGAACGCTTTGCCCGCACTCTTGAAGGCGAACAGTTGTTCCCTGCCCAAGAAACTGAGGGCAAGGTAGCAACGATTCTTGAAAGCATTACGGATGCTTTTGTCGCCTTCGATCGCGACTGGCGCTACACTTACGTGAATCAGGCAGCGGCTAAACTCCTGCACAAAACGCCAGAAGAGTTACTGGGAAAACACGTTTGGAATGAGGTTTTTCCTGAGTTGGTCGGTGGAATTGCATATCGAGAACTCCATCGGGCAGTGGCACAACAGGTTCCTGTTTCCTGGGAAGAATTTGGGGAACCTATCCAGTGTTGGTTAGAGGCGAATGCCTATCCGTCTCCAACAGGGGTAGCCGTTTATTTTCGAGATGTGACAGAGCGCAAACGCTTGGAATCAGAACTGCGGCAGCGAGAGCAACAGTTCAAAATGGTAGCTGAAAATTCCCCAGACATTATTAGCCGAGTTGATGCAGAATTTCGCCATATTTATGTCAGCCCTTCTGTAGAACTGGCAACAGGTATTCCATCAGAGCAATTTGTTGGCAAGACCAATGTTGAGCTAGGAATGCCAGAAGACCTCTATCGTGTTTGGCATGATAGTTTGCGGCAAGTCTTTACAACCGGGCAGGAACAGACGATTGAATTTAAGTTTCCGACTCAAAATGGTATTCGATGGTATCAGGCGCGTATAGTTCCCGAATTTGCCAATGAAGATTCTGTTGAAACGGTACTGAGTATTGCTCGTGATGTGACGGATTACAAACAAGTTGAACAGGCATTACGAGAGAGCGAAGAACGCCTGCGATTGGCACTGACGGCGGCTCAGATGGTGGTCTGGGATATGGATTTGCCGACCAATCAGGTCGTGTGTTCTGCTAATGCTATAGACGTTTGGGGTTTTCATGAAGGCACAGGAGAAGAATTTTATGCGCTCATTCATCCAGACGATCGACAACGGGTGCTCCAAGCGGCTCAAGGGGCAATTGCGGGAGAACAGTCCTACGCACAGGAGTATCGGGTAATTAGTCCGGACGGGGTTGTGCGCTGGCTCAACAGTCAGGGACAAGTTTATCTAGATGAAACCGAACGAGGAGTTCGCCTGATTGGCGTTTCCGTTGATATTACAGAGCGTAAACAGATAGAAGCAGAGCGCGATCGCCTTTTAAAACGAGAACAATCTGCCCGACTCGAAGCCGAAACCGAACGCCAGCGGTTGCATGACATCCTGATGCAATTGCCTGCCATGATTGCCATTGTTAAAGGTGCCGATCTTGTGTATGAATTTGCCAATCCCACCTACCTGCAAGGGACTGGGCGCACTCCAGACATTATCGGGAAATCAATACGGGACGTTTTCCCCGAGATAGAGGGACAAATTTACTTTGAAGCGCTCGATCGCGTTTACCGGACGGGAGAAACGTTCATTGTGAATGAATCGCCTACTTACTGGGATCGGAACGGCGATGGAGTGTTGGAAGAAGCATTTTTCCACTGCATCTTTGCGGCTTGGCGGGATGCTGAGGGAACCATTCAGGGTGTGTTGATTTATAACATTGAAGTGACAGCCCAGGTGCGGGCAAGGCAACAAATTGAACAACTGCTCGAGAACCTCCAGCAGAAAGAAGAAATTCAGCAATTCCTAATCGAATTGAATGATGCGATTCGTGCCATTCAAGACCCAAAAGAAATTATG
This sequence comes from Microcoleus sp. OTE_8_concoct_300, assembly GCF_031383065.1. NCBI lineage: Bacteria > Bacillati > Cyanobacteriota > Cyanophyceae > Oscillatoriales > Microcoleaceae > Microcoleus > Microcoleus sp. OTE_8_concoct_300. The sequence continues at coordinate 2,376 of NZ_JANMZH010000051.1, forward strand.
TGGCAGGTGGTTTGTGCCACTGGACAACATTTCCAAGTCACTCGCTGTACCTACGGTGAAATTGATTCTACTCAGGAATACGTCATCGTCGATCGCGACTATTGCAATGGTGTAATCAGCGTGGTGGGTAGACATCACCTAGATTCGTTTGGCCCTGAACTCATTGCTGAATTAAAGCAGGGCAGAACAATCGTCGTGGATGATGTCGATCGCGATCCTCGGACTGCCGGAGTTGGGGCTGCTACCTTCGATGCAATCCAAACCAAGTCTCTTCTGTGTGTTCCATTGGTGAAAGAGGGGAAATTTGTCGCATTGTTGGTGTTGCACCATGTCTCCGATCGCCACTGGACCGAGGAAGATGTGGCGATGATGGAGCGAATTGCTGAAAAAACCTGGCTAGCCGTGGAGCGATCGCGGGCACAAGAGCAATTGCGAGAAAGTGAAGCTCATCTGCAACTCGCGCTGAAGGTCGGACGCATGGGAACGTGGGACTGGGATATGCAGACCGATGCTTTGCTTTGGTCAGAAGGACACTTTACGGTGCTGGGTCTTCAACCGAATGAATGCGAACCCAGCTATGAAGTTTGGGCAAGTCGGGTTCATCCCGATGACTTAGCAGAAGCTGAGGCGAAATTTCAGCAAGCCATAGCTGACAAGACGGAGTATCACCATGAATATCGCCTGCGTTGGTCAGATGGCTCAATTCACTGGGTCGAAGCCAGAGGACAGTTTACTTATGATTCTCAGGGAAATCCCAAGCACTCGATCGGAGTTGTCATTGATATCACAGAACGCAAGCAAGCAGAAGAGGCGTTGCGTCAAGCCCTACAAAAGCTCAACTTCCATGTTGAAAACTCTCCTATGGCAGTCGTTGAATGGGATCGAGACTTTCGAGTCATTCGGTGGTCTGCTGGTGCAGAGCGCATTTTGGGCTGGACGGCCGAAGAAATGCTGGGTAAATCTTTAACAGAGATACCTTTTGTCTTTGAGGAAGACCTGGAAGCGGTTGCTGAAGTCTGCCAACGGCTGGTCTATGGTGAAGAACCCCATATTTTTTCATACAACCGCAATTACACGAAAGATCGCAACATTGTCCATTGCGAGTGGTATAACTCCAGTCTCAGGGACGAATCGAGACGGATGATTTCGGTGTTATCGCTGGTGCTGAATGTGACGGAGCGCAAGCAAGCAGAACAAGAACGAGAACAACTGTTAGAACGCGAGCGCCTTGCACGATCGGAAGCCGAAGCCGCACAGCGCCAACTGGCAACTATTTTTGACACGTCTCCGGTTGGACTTGCCCTGCTAGATGCCCAGCAGCGATTTATTGCCATCAATGAAGCATTAGCAGAAATTAATGGATTAACCCGCGAGCAACACTTAGGCTATTCAATTCCAGATATTTTTGGTCAGTCCGATCCCAAATTAGTTGAAGTCTTCCATCAGATTTACGCCACAGGGAATCCTTTCATTTCACCCAACTTTGCGGTGAATGTTCCCGGACGCAGCGATCGCCGTCCCGGTTACTACAACGTTTACTATCTTCCAACTGTTAACTCAAATGGTCACGTCGAAGGCATTCTCGTGTATGTGGTAGATGTGACGGAACGGGTGCAGTTAGAACTTGCCCAACGCTTTCTCTCTGAGGCAAGTGCGGTGCTTGCATCCTCACTGGATTATCAAACAACTTTGGAGCGAGTCGCGCAGCTTACAGTGCCGGAATTAGCGGACTGGTGTACGGTTCACATGATAGAAGAGGATGGTGCGATCGAGCAGATTGCGGTTGCTCACATCGACCCT
>NZ_JANMZH010000080.1:0-7272 GCF_031383065.1 Microcoleus sp. OTE_8_concoct_300
GATATTGCAGTTACTTCTGATGGAGATACATTTAGCGGTAAACAAATTACCAAAGTTAGAAATCATTATGCCAAGTTGAGAGCAAATATCCAGCGAAAAGCCACGAAAGGCACACGGAGCACTCGGCGTAGATGTCGAGAATTGTTGAAACGGTTGTCGGGCAAGGAAAAGCGCTTTCAGACATGGGTAAATCACACTATCAGTCACCGTATCGTAACTAAGGCTCAAAACAAAAATCAACTTGTCGCTTTGGAAGATTTGACTGGAATTAGGGAGCGAACAAATCAGCAGCCACGCTCGAAAAAAGAGCGGAGACTTAGCAATAGCTGGGCATTCTTTCAGTTGCGCCAATTCCTGATATACAAAGCCATAAAACATAGCGTCAAGATTTTGTTTGTTGAGCCTAGGTACACCAGCCAAATGTGCCACAAATGCAATCATATTCACCCTGTACAGGGTGAATCTTATAGAAACGGTAAAAAGTTTGCTTGTGGTCATTGTGGATGGAAAGGTGACGCTGATTTAAACGGTAGTAAGAATATTGCTGCTATTGGGGTTTTCGTAAATAAACCCGAAGGTTCGAGATTGTTTTGCAATGTGCAAGATCATTTCAGGGCTATTGAAAGCCCACACTGTACCTGTACTCAGGTCAGTGCTGGGTGATTTACTTCCTCTCCCTCAAACAGACTGTTCCTGAACGTAATTCTGCACGTAAGACTGATAGTAATACCTGCTGCCCTTATCGTTATTTGCCACCATTCCCAACAGCGGAATCCCCGCCATTTTCAAATCTTCAAAAGCCAACACCAGCGCCTCCCGCTCAGTTTGATGCAGCCCCACTACCAGCATCAATCCGTTAGTGTGAGCTGCCAACAAATTCGCATCCGCCAAACCCAAAAGCGGTGCAGTATCGTAAATAACTAAGTCAAAATGACTTGACAAAGCTGCCATTAAATGCTGCATTTTTTTGGAAGAAAGCACCTTTGTGGGATCGAGAGGAACCGGACCGGAAGTTAACACAAACAAATTTTCATCGCGGGGCGATCGCAAAATCACCTTTTGCACATCCACATCCTCAGCAATCACGTTGTGTAAGCCTTGCCAATTCGGTAAACCCAGCATTTCGTGTACCTGCGGGCGCCGTAAATCCGCATCCACCAACAGCACTTGCTGGCCCATTGCAGCCGCCGCCCGCGCCAGATTTACTGCGACAGTAGACTTGCCGTCAGCTACTTGACAAGAAGTAATTACGCAAGAATTAATCGGAGTATCAAGGTTTAGTAAGCGAATATTAGCATTGAGCGATCGAAAAGCTTCTTGAAAAGCATCCGTCGGCATCGGCGAACTTCCCACATCCACCGGACTTGTCTCAGCAGGAGGAAGTCTCAAAATTTTATCGCTAGCAGGAATCACCCCCAACAAAGGCAGCCGAATCGAATGTTTGACATCCTCCGGAGTTTGGAACACCGTTTTATTATTAAACCGTTCCGCCAACTGCGCCGCCAGCATACCAAACAGCAAACCAGCCAATCCCCCCAAAGCCAAATTCAAAGGCATAATCGGAGCAACAGCCATCAACTCGCCATTTTTGTAGCGCGGAATTTCCGGCTTAGCAATAACTTCCCAAGCCACCTCTTTTTTACCCACAGATTCAAGCTGCAAAGCTTGCTGTTTTGCCAGCAAACCATTCAGCGTATTGTTAGTTAAATCCAACTCGCGCTGCAAATCCGAATAGCGCCGCAAAATCACCGGTAATCCTTGAGAATATTGATTCAACTGCTTAGCAGCTTGTTCCAAAACTTGATTCCGCACGCCCAGCACCTGAATTAAATTAGCAGTACCAATAAACTGCTCGATTAACTTAATCCGCACCGGATCTTGAAAAGCCAGTACTTGCGAATTTACCTTAGCCAAATCAGTTCCCAGAACCTGTTGGGCTTCTTTCTTCAATAAAGGAATTAGGTTTTTGCGCTGTTCTCGCAACAATTGCATTTGCGGAGTTTCGTCTGTAAACGTAGCCGAGTTAAGCGCAATTTGCCCTTCTAATTGCTGCAATTGAGTCAGCATCGCTTGATAGCGGGGAGCTTGACTCAGAGCCGAAGCCATCAGCGCTTGCTTCTGGTTTAATCCGAGCTGATTTTGCAGATTGGAATAGAGCAATCTCTGCTGATTTAGCTGCGTTTGCGCGTCCAATCTTTGCGTTTGAAGTTGGCTGATTTGCTGCGCCAGTTGTTGGGTTTGAATTTGCGGGTCGATGAAATTGTACTGCTGTCGCAACTTTTGAATTTCTGTTTGCAGAGCTTGTTGGCGCTTTTGCTGGTTGGGAATTTGCGATTTCACAAAATCCAAAGTCTGACTAATTTGAGTTGTGGTATCTTGCACGCTGTAGTTGCGGTAGCCGAGCGCAACTTTTTCCAAAACAAACTGAATTTTTTTCGGGTCATAATCCCGATATCTAACTTCGAGTATTTTGGTATTTTTGAAGCGATTAATTGACAGCCTGTTTTCCTGAGAAAACGGCAAGTTATCTGCTTTTTGGTTCAAGAGATAGTTGTAATTTATTTCAGGATATTTAGCCTGCAACTGTTTAATAATCGGCGACATTACTTGGGGGCTTTGCAAAACTTGAATTTGCGATTCGTAGTCAAAACCCGCATTTTCTGTCGTTGCGGGGGCCGCTGGTTGCAGTTTCAGCTCACCAGAGTACACTTTGGCTAAAGTATTTTGCGTAACTACGGGTTCTACTAATAATTGAAAGCGCCCTTCGTATTCGCTTTTTTGAGTCAGCGTCCAGGCGAAAACCCCGGTAGTCACTGCCGCTGCTACGCCGATGACTAACATGGAGCGACTGCGGCAAACTTCCCAAAAACTTAACTCTTCTTCCTCTGTTTGGTCTCTGCCTAAAAATTGTTCTTCTTCATAAAGCGCGGAAGATAGTTTTTGCAGATCTGCGGCTTTTTTATGGTTATTAAACAGTGCTATTTGAGATATTTTCCCTGGTTTCATTTGATTTCTACAACTTATTAGTTTAACCGTCTGTACCGTTGGCGCCGTTTCAGAAACCCGGTTGATTCCTAGAATTTCGTTAGCAAACCGAAAAATTTTCTAGAAAGCGGGTTTCTGAGACCTTAATGCTCGTCTATTCAAATCACTGAAAAATATTGAACAATCGAAATATTCCTAACAGGGGGCTTAAAGGAGCGAGAGTCCCGCCTACATTATCCGAGAACGTAGCGCGGCCCGATCGCCTTACCATAATTACATCATTATTTTGCAGTTTGGGATTAGTTTCTTGATTTGCTGTTGCGGAAAAATTAACCTTAACAGTTAGCTGCGAAACAGTGCCGTTAGGATTGAGGCGAATTAAATCCACCGAATCCATTTGGGCCCGCGCTTTATTAAAACCTCCCGCTGCTACCAGCGCTTGATTTAAAGTAGTGTTGGGCACCATAGCAATCGAGCCGGGTTTCACGACTTCTCCCACAATGTTCACCTTAATCGTATCCGGTGAAAAATTAGAATTAGCAACTTGTTCGTCTGGGGCTGCATCGAGATTTTCGGCTTTGGGAACGATTACCGTATCTCCCTGTTGCAGCGCTAAATCTTGGGATACATCTTTCCCTTCCAAAAGTTCCCACAAATTCACATTAATAATTTGTTCTGTACCCGCCCGCGTCAGGCGGCGAACTTGTATTTGTCTGATATCAGCTACCGGCGTAATGCCACCCGCCATTTTAATTGCCCTCGTTACAGTTTGCAGCAAAACTGTTTCCCCGCCGTTTGTTTCGCTGGCAGCAAACAAACCAGAATTTGCACCCATTTCATTCTCTTGTACCCTACTTTGAACATCTCTTGCCAAAGTATAAGTACCGGGGCGAGTTACTTCGCCCACCACAGCAATATTAATTGGTTGAGTGCTTTGTCCGGTAATGTTAGCTACTGCTAAAGTCGGTGCTTCTTGGCGGTTAAGGCTAGTTACAGTGGGAATAAATATAGTATCGCCGTCGCGCAAAGTCATATCGGCCCGCAAATCGCCGTTTTGCAATAATTCCCACAAATCCACACTAATAATTTGTTCCGCTGCGTTGCGCTGGGGGCGGCGGATTTTGATTTGCCGCACGTCTGCTGACTGCGTAATTCCACCGGCCATTCGCAGAGCCCGCGATATTGTTGGCATTTGAGTTCCCATTTGCTCTGATGTGCCTCCGGGACCCGCTGCTGAGGATATTGTATAGGCTCCGGGGCGGTTGATTTCGCCCGCGATCGCAATTTGCAAAGGACGCGGCGCTAGCAGTTTCAGGGTAATCCAAGGACGTTTGAGGTATTTGCCGTATCGGTCTTTAACAGCATTAGAAGCTTGTTCTAAGGTCATCCCGTACACCGAAACGCTGCCAATTAACGGCAAACTCAGGGAACCGTCGGCCTGTACTTGGTGTTGACCGTTGGGGCCGCTGTATTCCGGGACGTTGAAGATGTCCATTTGAATACGATCGCCCGCTCCCAAAGTGTAAACTTCCGATCGTACACTTGAAGGTGCACTTGCCGGAAATCCCTGAAATCCCGGTGCTAGAGGTACCGGTACAGCAACAGGAGAACCCGAAGCAGGAGGAGGAGGAGGAGGCAAAAACTGGGCCGCCGCAGGAGATGAACCCACCGCCACCGCCAGCACTGACACTGTTAAACTTTGAATCATTAAACTTTTGACAGCATTGCTTGCCCAATAACCCAGCTTGCAGCTTTTGCTGGAAACGTCTCCCTGGGCCCCTCTCCTTGCAGGAAACGGGAGAAATTCTTCCCTTGGACTCTCCGCGAAGGGGACACAAGGGTGATATTTTTTCTCACGTTGCACGCCGCGCGAATAACTTTTCACCACCATCTGCTTTTTGCCTTTATCCTCATCCAACCCTGTCAACCTCAAATGTAACCCAACTGCTCTAACTTAGTCAGAACTTTTTTAACACTCTCTTCCACACTTTCTCGCTCTGTGTAACAAATAATTTCAGGATTGACGGGTTCTTCATAAGGATCGTCAATTCCCGTAAAACCCTTAATTTCTCCTGCTCTGGCCTTAGCGTATAGCCCCTTGACATCGCGACCTTCGCACACTTCTAACGGCGCTGTGACATATACTTCAACAAAATTTGGCTCCATTGCTCTAATTTCGTCGCGAATTGCTCTGTAGGGGCTAATAGCTGCGGTCATCGCGACTACTCCATTGCGGCTCAGCAGGTTAGCTACAAATCCAATCCGCCGAATATTAGTATTTCGGTCTTCTTGGCTAAATCCCAAACCTTTTGACAAGTTGGTGCGAACGACATCTCCATCCAATATTTCAACTTTGCAACCTCTTGCCTTCAATTCGGGTTCGAGAGCTTTGGTGATAGTTGTCTTGCCGGAACCGCTCAGCCCGGTGAACCACAATATAAAACCTTTTTCCATTTTCAATTGCTTGGTTAGTAGTGAATAGTGGGGCAATTACGCGACGTATGACTTTAGTGTCCCGGTTCCCCATTTTCTAATTCTTTTTGATTTGAGATGCGATCGGACTTTCACAATAACTAATTTTTTTTATTAACCGCAGAGGACGCAGAGGACACAGAGGAGGAGGGAAGAGGAGAAAGAGGTAATTTTAAAATCCGTAGGGTGCGCCACTTGTGCACCTTACATTCAATGGGCGATAACAAACGCCGAACATCTATCCGTAGCGCACCAATCATTTTACTGAGCCTTTCGCAATCTAAAATCTAAAATCTAAAATCTAAAATGGTATTGCCTATGTCTTCCGTTTTGAAAGCAGATGTTTTGGTAGTCGGTGGCGGCACCGGCGGCACCGCTGCAGCCGTCCAAGCAGCCCGCCGAGGTGCCAAAACTATTTTAGTAAGCGAATTCCCCTGGCTGGGAGGAATGCTGACTTCCGCTGGCGTTTCGGCCCCGGATGGTAATGAATTAGCCGCTTTTCAAACAGGTTTGTGGGGCGCGTTTCTCCGGGAACTCCAGCAGCGACAGCCGGGAGGTTTGGATTGGGGCTGGGTCAGTTTTTTTACTTACGATCCCCGCACCGGTGCTGAAATTTTCGCTGATTGGGTTAAATGTTTGCCGAACTTGCACTGGATTTCTGGACAAACAGCTCGAGATGTGCTACTTGAAGGCGATCGCATTTCTGGCGTCCGGTTTGCAGATTTTACGGTTTCGGCCAAAATCACTTTGGATGCAACGGAATTGGGAGATTTGCTGGCTTTAGCGGAAGTTGGGCACCGCTGGGGTTGGGAATTCCAAGCCGAGTGGGGAGAACCCAGCGCGCCGGCTGCCTCTAATGCCCTGACAGAGCGGTATTCGGTGCAAGCTCCGACTTGGGTGGCAATTATGCAGGATTTTGGCTTATGTGCGGTGGCGCCAGAAATTCCCGCGCCGCCTCTCGACAATCCCGATCGATTTACTGGTGCTTGGGACGGTTACACTCCCGAACAATTTCTCAATTACGGCCGGCTTCCGGGCGGATTGTTGATGATTAATTGGCCGATTCGAGGTAATGATTATGGTGAAGGAGTCGATCGACTCATTAAATCTGAAGCATATCGACAAGAATTCCTCCAAGAAAGTCTGTGGCACACTCAAAGTTTCGCCCGCTACATTCAAACCCGACTCGGCCCTCGCTACGGCTTAGCAAAGAACATTTTCCCGATTTCAAAGATCGAAAATCAACCAAATTCTTCCCTTCTTCCTTCCTTCGCCTTACATCCTTACTACCGAGAAAGTCGCCGCTTGCGAGGGATAAGTACAGTCACAGAACAAGATATTTTGCCTATTGTCGGTGGAAAAGTAGCTTCGTTACCAATCAATGCCGCGGGAATTTGCTCCGCGGTGGCTATCGGTAACTACGCTAATGACCACCACTACACCAGTGGCGACATTCCGTTGCAGCCAAAATCGATCCGCTGGGGTGGCCGCTGGACGGGAACTCCGTTTACCATTCCTTACAGCGCGCTAATTCCTGCGAGTACAGACGGTTTGCTAGTCTGCGAAAAAAATATTTCCGTCTCTCACATCGCCAACGGTGCAACTCGCTTGCAACCGACGGTAATGAATATTGGACAGGCGGCGGGGATGGCGGCGGCTTTGTGCGCGGAATCTGGATGTCAGCCGCGGGAGTTGCCGGTGAGAGTTTTGCAAGAAGCTTTGCTGCAAGATTCCCAGGCGAGTGCAGCGGTTATTCCTTTATTTAATTTGACACGGGGGCGATCGGATTGGCTCGACTGGCAGCGCTATTATCTC
>NZ_JANMZH010000254.1:0-14496 GCF_031383065.1 Microcoleus sp. OTE_8_concoct_300
GGCTGATCTATTGAGTGTGATTCAAACTTGTCGTTTTCCAGCTCGTTCAGTAATGACTTTTTTCCGTGAGGCTATTTCTGCCCATTCTTGTGACTTGGCTCGGCCTGAACTCATTCCCATTTTTCAGACCTGAATCCTTACGATGATTATTCAAAAATTATCTGCTTTGAGTCGCCTCACATGGATAGGCTCGCAACAGTTATTTACGTTCTCCCCACCTCCGGTGGGGTTTAATTTTCAACGGCTGCACTATAATTAACGTGCGATAACTAACTTATATATAGGTAAACTGTCAGCGCAGAGGGTGCAGCAATCTACTTAAATTAGCCACCAATAAGAACCACTTATGCGGTGTGGATAGCCTTTAAGCCCATGCCCCTGTTACCTCAGGGAAATTAACTAACCTGAATATTAGGGTAGCTGGCAAGCTTTCCGGCGACAGTCGGCTATGCTTGATTCGGCGCTCTCGCAATAATTTAATGGAGGACGACAAGATGCCTCCTTGTTTGGCTATTTCGGGGATAGTGATGAAAAATGACTCTTTGGATCTGGTCAAAAGCCTCAGCCCTAGTGCAATGGATCAGATCATGCTATATCTGGCGTTTAGCGCCATGAGAACCAGTGGGCACAGGCACGGGGCGTTTCTAGACGCGGCCGCCACGGCGGCTAAGTGTGCCATTTATATGACTTATATAGAGCAGGACAATAACCTGCGGATGACTGGACACTTGCATCACATTGAGCCTAAACGGGTGAAGGTGATTGTGGAAGAAGTCCGGGAAGCTCTGACTAAGGGAAAATTGCTGAAAATGTTGGGTTCCCAAGAACCTAGATATTTGATTCAGTTTCCTTATGTCTGGCTGGAACAGTATCCTTGGTCGCCTGGACGCCCTCGTATTCCGGGAAACAGCTTGACAGGGGATGAAAAAAAATATCTCGAAAGCAAGATTCCTCCTCATCCGCCTGACGCTCAACTGATCAATTCTTTTCAGTTTATGGAGTTGATCGAGTTTCTGCACAGGCGATCGCAAGAAGATATGTCTCCGGAAAGGCGAATGCCTTTGAGCGAAGCTCTAGCAGAACACATCAAGCGCCGCTTGATCTATTCTGGGACAGTGACTCGCATTGATTCTCCTTGGGGAATGCCGTTTTATGCCCTCAGCAGGGCTACTTACTCTCCGGCAGAGCAGGAAGAACGGACATTTACTATGGTGGAGGATACGGCTAGATATTTCCGGCTGATGAAGGATTGGGCGGAAAAACAACCGAAGGTGATGCGAATTATGGAGACTTTGGATATTCCGCCGGAACGCCTCGACCAAGCCGTTGAGGAATTAGATGAGATTATTCGCAATTGGGCCGATCGCTATCATAAGCGGGGCGAACCGACGATGATTCTACAAATGGTTTTTGGACCCCTAGACGACGCGCAAGTTTGATTACTTATTAATCATTAGTCATGAGTTGATTGCTTGAGACTAATGACTAATAGTTAATAACTAATAACCCGGGAGGAAAAAACCGGGTTTTTCTCTAAAAATACTGGGTAAATGCCTTGAATTCTCGTAAAAAACCCGGTTTATTGGGTGGCGAATGCGTCCAGGCTTAACTAAGGATCGCGAATTAAATAACTTACAATTTTAATTGTTATTGTGGGATGGGCGGGACGCCCATCCCACAAACTTGTGGAAGTTATTTAATTCTCATTCCTAAGCTAAAAAGGCTCTCCATGTCGCAGCTAAAACGATCGCAGCGATCGCTCCTATGAGTGTATTGAAAAAATTTACTACCTCGTTGGTCAGCCACTCAAACTTTGATTGCACCGTCGCCCCAATCACACTCTCGATGTTCGTGGCAATAAAAGCTGCAATAACACAAAAAACAATTCCTGTCAAGTCAATTAAACCAACAGCCCAACTCAAAAGCGCAATCAGAATCGAGCCGACAATACCCGCGATTGTTCCTTCCAAACTTACGGCCCCTTCCGTACCCCTAGGTACAGGCTGCAAGCTGGTAATCAAAAAAGTCCGCGAACCGTAAGCTTTGCCGATTTCGCTGGCGCTGGTATCGGAAAGTTTGGTGCAAAAACTCGCCGCGTAACCCAGCAATAACAGGGAAATAGCATCTTGTGGCACAGACATCTTGCCTGTCTCTCCTAAAATAGATAATGCCAAAACTCCCAAAGCGCTCATAGTAGCGGTTAAAGCCGAACCCCAAACATTTTCTGGGCCTCGGGCGCCTGAACGCTTTTCGGCTATGCCTTCTGCTTCTTTTTGGGCTTGGCCGATGCGGGTAACTCCCGATCCGACAAGAAAGTAAAACATCACAACAGCATAGCCTTGCCATCCCAAACAGCCCCAGATGAGGACGCCCAATACCCAGGCGTGAAATTGGCCAGCGTCCGTGAGCAATTTTTTAGGAGCAATGGTGGCGATCGCGAGTAAAACTGTATTTAGGGCGATCGCCACCAACCAAGGATTAGACCAAGATAAATAATTAAAGAACAATTCTGAATTCTGCATTTAGTACCTCCATGAACCAAGTCTTATTTCATCTTGCCTTCCCCGTGACCGATATTGCCCAAACAAAAGCGTTCTATGTAGACGGGCTCGGCTGCGAACTAGGTCGCGAATCGCCGAATTCTGCGATTATGGGTCTGTGCGGTCATCAAATTGTCGCCCATGTCAGCCGCGAACCTTTGACGCCTCAGCGAGGCATCTATCCCCGGCATTTTGGGTTAATTTTTACTTCCGAAGCTGACTGGGAACGGTTGCTAGAAAAAGCCCAGCAAAACAACTTAAATTTCTATCAAGAACCGAGACGGCGATTTGTCGGTTTGCCTACAGAGCACCGCACTTTCTTTTTAGAAGATCCTTTCCACAATATACTGGAGTTCAAGTATTACTGTGAAGCTGAAGCAATTTTTGGCCGCAGCGAATACGCTGAAGTTGGCGATACAGTTTAGTAGTAGCCTCTTAGGGTCAGGCGATTTTAGATTTTAGATTTTAGAATTGGCTCGACAGATAAATCGGGGAGCTTGAACTAGGATCTCAAATTTTTAGTCGTGTTTAGATTAAAGAAGTGAAGAATTGGCTCGACAGATGAATCGGGGAGCTTGAACTAGGATCTCAAATTTTTAGTCGTAATTCTGGTGCGTCAGAAGAATGTGATTTGGCGTTGCTGATTCACGGTATGAATCAACTTTTCGCTTGAAGTTACAAAACTCACTCTCAAGCGGGCTTATAGCAATTGGGAAATTTTTAATTCATACCCTAATTCAGCAACGCCCGCTAAAAGACGTTGCTGAGTTACGGTATGAAAAGCTAAATATGCCAATTATAGAAACCAGTATGCGGTTTCTCACCTTATTTTTTTCATACCCCGATTAAGCAACGCCTGATTTTTTCTGTAATTGAGAAGTTCTCTCCTGACGCAGCCTACTACTTCGCCGTTCGTAAAAAAAAGCCTCTTAGGGTCGGTCAGTCGATTTTAGATTTTAGATTTTAGATTTTAGATTCAAGAATGGGCTTCACAGATGAATCGGGAAGCTTGAACTAGGGTCGGAAATTTTTAGTTGTGATTCTGGTGAGTCAGAAGACTGTTATTTTATATAAAAAAAAACTATCTGCTGACGCGCCCTACAAGTTAATTATTAATTTTCAATGGTTCTGAAAGTGCTTCAGCCACAGCTTTTAAACTGCTGGAATGCCTCGCCATCATGGCATGGGCGAATACGGACAATTTTACTTCTTTGGCAGCCGATATTTGGGAACTAGAAGCCGGTACGATGATGAAATCCCAATCTGTCCAAATCGAAGTAAAATTGAGCTTTTCCAACAAGGCAGCATCTCGATTTAAATCTTCCAGAAAAGCACTGCCCGGACGCATTTGGATGCAGCCTTTTCCCCAGAGAGTGTAAGCCATCCAAGTACCGCTGTGAGGAGAAGATATGGCAATAAAGCGTTGCACTCGGTTAATGCCGCCTAACCTTTGCAGATAGTAGCGAGTTACTAAACCGCCCATGCTCAATCCTACTATATCTAGATGCTGTTCTGGCGCAAAGGTTTTGTCTATATAATCTGCTATTTGTTGGGCTAATTCGTCTATGCTGGCGTTGCCCCAATGGGGCGAGAGATTGAGGGTGTAGACTGACCATCCCCGTTGGGTGAGGTAGGCAGACATTTTGTAAAAAATTCCCGATTTTCTGAAGATTCCGTGAATGAGCAAGACTGGGTTGTGGCTGAAATTGCTATTCATTTTTAAGTGGGAATTTTATTTTTAATAGGTGCTTTTAGTTCTTCAACTAATGCGTTAATACTTTGGGGCTCTGTCACCATTTGGCGGTGCAGCAAAACGTTGACTTTAACTTCTTTGCCTACTGGTAGCTGGGAGCTGTTCGACGGTACAATCATTATGTCAAATGGCGTCCACATTGATGTAAAGTTTATGCGTTTGAGCATTGTCACATCTTGATTCAAATCGCGCAGCAAGCCACTATCGGGGCGCATATCCAGGTATCCTGGTAGGCGTAGGGAATAGGCGGTGAGGGTGCCGTTGTGAGGGGAAGAGATGGTGATGAAACGCTGTACGCGGTTCATTCCTCCGAGTCGCTGGACGTAGTAGCGGCTGACGATGCCGCCCATGCTGTAGCCTACTATGTCTAAAGATTGTTCTGGATCGAAGGTTTCACTGATGTAGTCTGCGAGTTGCTTAGCCAGTAAGTCCAGGCCGAGGCTGCCGTCGTTGGGGGTGAGGTTGAGGCTGTGGACTGACCATCCGAGTTGGGTGAGGCGGGCGGACATTTTGCTGAAAATCATCTTTGTGTCCCAGATGCCGTGTATCAGGATGACGGGATTTCGATCGAGCGAACTGTTCATTTTGGTGGAAAATTGCTTGGTGATTACAGGATAAATCACTCCCCGAGGGAGTTTTACCACTACTAGGACAGCTAGAGAATCGGATCGAGGTACGATCGGCAATTAGTGGCAATCGCTAACAAATTCTGAGATTATTGTAAATAAGTGCAAAGCATTGCTGGTATTTATACCTAAAAACTGCTTTGATGAGGTAGCTTACATACAGCACAATGTAAATTTTGATTAAGAAATATAGACAAAAGTTGCCCTACCTCGTAATCTAACTTTGTTGACAAGCTTGTACAAATTTCTCTAAAAGAACAAAAGGAGTAAGTGTAATGTTTGGTTTTATCAAAAATTTCTTCGGCGGTATTTTCGGCTTTCTCGGCAGACTGTTGGGCTTTAAAAAGTCTGAATATTTCCTAGATTTGGGCGAATCTGTAGCGAAGGAACCAGCAAAATTTGAGCCTGCAAAGGCTGAGCCTGTTGCTGCTAAGAAGGCTGAGCCTGTTGCGATCGCACCGACAAAAGTTGAGCCAGTTAAGTCTGAGAAGTCAGAACCGGCTAAGAAGGCTAAGGTAGAGAAAAAGTCTAAGAAAGAAAAGGAACCAGTCGCTAGCGTTCCTGCTAATAATGCGGAACCCGCTAAGATACCTGCTGCTGCAACTAACGGGAAAGCACCGAGTCAAGCTGAACCTATTCGGACTTTTGCTCCTAATAATTTAATGCCGACACCAACTGGAACTCGTCGCAGCCCCGGCCCCAGCATGAACAATTTCCGGGAAATGGCTCGTCAGGTGAAAACGAAGTAGAAAATTGGGAATTGATAATAGGGAATTGGGCATTGGATAATTCCCAATGCTGGCGTTAAAATTTAAAAAATGGCATTACTCATTTTTAATTTTAACTCTTTGTTCTATTCCCTTTTTTCTTGGTTTCTGAGGAAGGCTAATCCGCTGTATAGCTGAAAAGCTGGATCCCAAGGAGTTTCGGATTTGCGATCGACCTCTACATGAGATTCGATCTTGCTCAACATCTGCGTGTAATTGATCGCTGTCTCCGCAAAGGAAGTAAATTCTGACCAAACTGTAACGTCAAGCTGTTGGTCAAGTATTTCAAGTAAGCGATTCCAGTTAATTCGGGTGGTACTTTGAGGGATTTGTTTAGATTTTTGGGAACGGGATTTTGGGTTTTTGGGATGGGCTAAAGCAGGGATATCTGCTGAAATTTGGGTGAAGTCAACGCCTTGTTGAAATTCGTAACTTTGGTCGGAAATTCGCAGAATGCAGTTTCTGCTGGGAATGTGCAAGTCGCAGATTTGAGCGTAATCTTGCCTGATTTCTTTGTGGCGAAATTGATCCTTTCGCCGGTGGGGCGAGTAGTCCATGATTTCGATGAACATCGGCAACAAGCCTTCTACTCTTTGGGTAACTTCTGACCAGTTAAACTCGATCGCACCGAGTCGTGAGAGTTTATCTTTGCAAACAACGGCTGGGGAAGAGAGAGACTGGAAGTGTTGCACTCGGAAAATTTGGATTTTTTGAATATCGCTTAGGGTTGCCCAAAATACTGGAATGCCGGCGTTGAGGAGTTCTTGACCGTAAATTCGGAGTTCGCCAATGGGGCCTGTTTTGTAGAGTCTCCAGCCGCGGCTTTGGATTTGCATCCGGGTTGTGTAGGCGTCGATTTTAAAGATTCTGCTGATATTTTGTACGGCTGCGGGTTTGTTTTCGGGGCTAACTGGTTCGAGGATGAGGAGTCCGGGTTCGAGGTTGCTGGGGTCGTTTTTGGCGGTTTGTATGGCTTGTTGGCGGAGGTTTTGTTGTGCGGTTTCAATCCGTTGAATACCTTGGCGGGCCTGGGAGACTATTTTGGGGTTGGTGATGTCGCGGAGTATTTGTTTGTAGGTTGTTTGGGCTTTTTCGAGGTTGTTGGTGAGTTCGTAGTAGTGGCCGATGTAGTATTGCACCCACGGATTTTCGGGGGATTCTTTTTGCAGTTGTTTGATGAGTTGGGCAGCTTGTTTGTAGTCTTTACCCTCTAGGGCGGCTGCTATTTGGTTGATGTCTGTCATGGCGGTTGCGGGAATGGCGTTGTTTCTATCTTGGCTGATGTTTGGTTGGTTCCGCTACTGGTTAACAATTTTCGCTTTTTTTTGTTTGGGATTTTGGGCTGTTGGGAAAATTTAAGATTTGGATTTTTTAACCGCAGATGTATGCGGATGAACGCGGATGAACGCGGATGTGTGGAGAGGGATGTTGAGTGGATGCGAAAATAAATATAAGTTAAAGTTGATTGGAATTAATGCTTAAGCTGTAGGAACCTTTGCTTGTGCGATCGCCTCCTTTAACAAGTATTTTATAAGTGCCGTTACTAGGCAATTTTACGGCGAGTTGTGACTCTCGGCGATTTTGGGAGTTGCCTGTTTTTTCGGCAATATTTTTGCCGCTGGTGTCGAACAGTGTTATGTTGTGGTCGAATGCTCTGCTTTTGAGATCGATGGTGATAGATTGACCTGCCCGTCCTTGAAATGTGTGTTGGCGGGATTCGCCTTCTTTGAGGGTTCCCCGCTGCTTGAGGATGGCAAGGGAGGTGAGTTTTGGGCGATCGACATTGCTCAATTCTAAGCCGTAATTGGTCACGGGTGCTTCGGGGCCATTTCCTTCTCTGACTGCGATGATAAAGGCTGTTTTGTTGTTGGGGTATCGGGCTATTTTGTCAATGAAATTGGCTTGTATTTTTGGTTCATTTATAGGTTTTGGTTGGTTGAAATTTGGTTTTGATATACAAAGAAGTACGCCTCCATCTTGATAGCGGGCGGCGTAGAACCAGTAGTTTTGACCGTTAGTTATAAATTCGTTTCTGCTAAAGATGGTGAATCTTTCAAGTTGCGGTAATTGCTGGTTGCGCTGGCAATTTTTATTGATGTAGATTTGGTTGGCTGATGGCTGTTGCTGGGCAAAAACTGCTGGTACGGTGGTGGTTACCATTGCTGAGATGACTGTGAGGGTGAGGGTGAAGGGCGATCTGCTTTTCATAAATACTTGTTTATCTTTATTTTTTTCAGGTGTTGTACGGTTTACTTCCTCTTTTATCTTTGTTTTAAATACTTTTCTAATTCCGCAGTGCGCTGTTTAGTCATGCGATCCAAACATTGATTTAGGAAACCTCCATAACCAGTACCGCCACGATTTTTATAAACTGCAAATTCACAGGTTTTATCTCTTAACTTAATCCACCCTAATTGTGCTTCGGAAAGTAGCGCCCGCTCTTCGCCACTCAATTGGGACATCAGTTGTTTGTAAACCTCGTTCAGTCGTTTATCCGAGGCTTCGTAATTCAACCGAATACAAGCTTTGACTTCTACATTTCCTTGCGGGCGATCGCAATTAATCTGTTGAGCCATGACAGAGCGCCCAGATTGTGCCAAAACTGATGTTGTAGCTAATACTGTCAAAAGTGCGTGAAGCGAAGCTGGCCCGTAGGGAATTGACCAAAAGGGCGATCGATGTTTCCTAAACTCTATTTTCATTACCCTCAACCTACCTATTTTATGAATTTTTGGTGATTTTGCGATCGAGACTTATTCCTCACAACTCAAGAAACCGGGTTTTTCGGTTTATTTGGGCTGTAACGCGTCTTCTCGTAAAAAACCCGGTTTCTAATCACCCGTGCGTAAGTCCCATGATATTAGCACTTCTCAAATGCCGCTCCAACTAAAGATAAAGCCACAATCGGTGCTGTCACCGCTCTTAAAATTCTACTACCCAAAGAAACAGCTTCAAAACTAAATTCGATCGCCCTTTCCACCTCACCGTCAGTCCATCCACCCTCGGGCCCCGTTGCTATTACTATCGATAATTCTTCCCCATCTTGCTCCCCCCTTATTAAGGGGGACTGGGGGGGATCGAAACCAGCGTCCCCATCTTGCTCCCCCCTTATTAAGGGGGGCTGGGGGGGATCGAAACCAGCGTCCCCATCTTGCTCCCCCCTTATTAAGGGGGGCTGAGCAGGTTCTAAACTGACCAAACAATCCCACAAATGCCGATTTTTACCGCGAGCAACACAAATAAAGCGATATTTTTGACCGCAATCTTTGACAGCAACATCAAATGAAACAGGCTCTAAAATCGTCGGCACAATTTGACGTTCCGACTGTTCCGCCGCCTCCGCAGCAATTCTTTTCCACCGATCGACTTTCTGAGAACTTGGTTTGAGCAAAGTTCGATCGCTCGTCACCGGCACTATACTTGCCACCCCCAATTCCGCCGCCTGTCTGACAACCTCATCAAAGCCGTTTCCCTTGGGCAAGGCTGCCATCAAAGTTACTTCAACGGGTAGCTCCCTGTTGGCAGCAATCTCCTCTGCTATTGAGGCAAATAACCCGGTTTCCCGCACTTCGAGGACGGCAGACCACCAATGTCCTCGGCCGTCCATGGCAATAAATCGATCGCCTGCTTGCAAACGTAGCACTCGATTTAAATAATGCTGCTGTTCCCTGGTTAAGTCGATTGTGCGATCGCAAATTTGAGTGGCAGTAACTGCTAATCTTTGTAATTGAGCCATTTGATTTTGGATTGCTCTTTCCTTAATATTTTTTTTGTTTAACCGCAGAGAACACAGAGAACGCAGAGGAAGAGAGGCAGAGTGGAGATAGGTTTTTGGTTTGTAACTTCATAGCTCGTTTATTCTTTCAGTCCCTCTCTGCTAGGATTTCGTTTATATAGGATCGGTTTTTACCGCAGACTTTTATGTACGAATAAATAAAGCGGTTATGAATTAATAAAGGCAAAGCATTTACAACTGGAATTATCTTACAAATTCAAGTTTTTTTCTGCAAATGCTCTGCCTTTATATTACTTTTGCCAGAAGTCTATTGAATACAATCGAAAATCACAAATCGACAATGGAAAATCGGCTTATCCTTCCTCCTTAATCTTCTTTAAATAAGTGGAAATCGCTTCTGTAGCTAGCTGTGTAATCGGCTTGCCCTGACGGGCTGCTTCTTCCTTGAGCTCGTTGTAGATTTCATCGCGGACGCTAATTCGACGGCGGACTTTGCCACCGGTAGCAGTGGCAGTCTCGTTACCGTCATCGTTACTAGACGTAACTTCTAATTCATTAATCTCAGTTGTCATCGAGTCAGCAGATTGGTAGTTGGTTACAAATTGACGGATAGATTCTAACCCGACGCGATCGCAAAAATTGCCAAAACTCTCGCTCAGTTGCCGTTTTTGCTTGAAATAAACAAAAATTGGCTCCAGAAAAGCTTCAAAATCCTTGACGTGCAGCTTTTCCTCAATGGGTTTTGCCAGCCGCGTTTGTTCGGGAGAACCGCCCAGCCAAATCTGGTAGGATTCCGGCGAACTCCCGACAAACCCCAATTCTGCCATATAAGGGCGGGCGCATCCATTTGGGCAACCAGTCATCCGTACCACCAAATGCTCGTCTTTCAAGCCCACTTTGGTCAAAAGTGCGCGAATCCGCTCTAAAATACTCGGAATCACGCGCTCTGACTCGGTAATCGCCAGCCCGCAAGTCGGCATCGCCGGACACGCCATCCCATAGCGCACTAAGGGGTCGATCGCAGTTTCCGACTGAATGCCACATCGATCGAGTATTCCCTGAATTTCCTGTTTAATATCCGGCGAAATATCGTAAATCAGCACGTTTTGGTGTGGAGTCGCCCGTACCGGCAAGTTGTACTTCTGCACAATTTCCCGCAAAGCCGTTTTTAGCTGAAATGAACCTTCATCCTTGATTCGGCCATTATCCACAGAAATGCCGACAAACAACTTGCCGTCTCCTTGTTCGTTCCAGCCTAAGAAATCCAAATACTTCCACTCAGGCAGCGGTTTAAAGGCTTCTAGCGGCTTGCCAAAATATTCGGCTACTTTTTCGCGGAACCACTCTACACCTTTGTCGTTAATCAGGTACTTTAGCCGCGCGTGCCGTCTGTCTGTGCGATCGCCAAAATCTCTTTGGGTTGCTACAATTGCCTTGACCAAATCGTAAACTTCATCCTTGGCAACATAGCAAATCTCATCAGCAACCCGCGCAAAAGTTTCTTCTTTATTGTGAGTACGGCCCAAACCGCCGCCAGCAAACACGTCAAAACCTTGCAACTCGCCTGCTTCATTGGTAATTACCACCAAGCTCAAATCCTGAGAGTACAAGTCAATTGAATTGTCTCCGGGCACGGTAACGGAACACTTGAACTTCCGCGGCATATAATGGCTGCCGTAAATCGGTTCTTCTTTGTCGCTAAAGATTGTGCCGTTGCCGTTTTTCTGTCTCGCGGCCTTCACTGCGGGGTCTTCTTCGGCCGAAACAGCTTTTTCGCCGTCCAACCAAATTTCATAATAAGCACCGGTTTGCGGTGTCAGCAAATCGGCGACATTGTTAGCGTATTGCAGCGCATACTTGTATTCTGGGCGATTTTTGTATGGTGCTGGCGGTGCCATGACGTTGCGGTTCAAGTCGCCACAAGCTCCCAAGGTTGACCCCATATTTTTAATAATTGAGGAAAACACTGCTTTTAGATTTTTTTTCAACACGCCGTGCAGTTGGAAACCTTGCCGCGTTGTGACGCGGATCGTGTGGTTGCCGTATTCTTCAGATAGCTTGTCTAAGGCTAAGTATAATTGCGGCGGAGTGAACCCGCCGGGATTGCGGGTGCGGAGCATGAACTGATAGTCTTTTTCTTGTCCTTTAACTCGATTGTCGCGGTTGTCTTGCTGGTACGAGCCGTGAAATTTGAGAATCTGAATCCCGTCTTCGGTGAAGTGGGTAGTTTCTTGTAACAGTTCAGTCGCAACGGGTTCTCGTAAGTAGTTGCTCCGTTCTTTCAGACCTTCTGATTTAGAGGGTTTGCGCGCAACTGGGGTTGAAAGGGAAGATGTGATCATGGGAATGTGTAGTGCCAGTTATAATTAGTTGACACTCCCCGGCCTAAAGGCGTGGGGATTCTTAATTCATCGACTGACCTTTAAGCGCTATGTCCTTTCGGCACTTCTTAAACCTTTCAACCGTACAAAATACCAATTGACGAGTTCAACTCACAGCCACCCCAGAGGGTCTATCTCCAAAAGCGTACTAGGATATGAACCTAGAGTTCGGGTATGCCCTACCCTACTTAACAAATGAACCAAATTATTTTTTTCTGGTAAAAAGAATGCGTTGATTCTCTAGCTGTTTTAAGAGTATTCGCTGCTCTGTGTCCAACAATTTATGCCTAAAAGTGTGTCTTAACTGTTTCACTTCGGGCAAAGGAGTTTAACCTTGACTGTTGTAGTATACTACAAATACCAGGAATTCCCTGATTTTTAGGAATGGATTTAAGAAATTAAAGCCGGCCACTGAAGAATGGGTTTTAAACCCAATTTCCAGATAAAGCCGATCGAATATTTCTTGACAATTTGACACTTGACAAATTTGCACTTGACAAATCTCCTCAGAAATGCTGTGTCGGATCTGTTGAGAACTCGGTTAACAACTAAGTTAATAACGGTAATCCGCTAGGAATTCTGATGGTGCTTAATTGTAACACGATCGAGCCCGGGCTGAAAAGTTGTAATCCAGAGTTTATACTTTCGATCGCTTAACTTCACGAAACTTTAGAAATAATTAACCTCAACCTTTGAAACTATGTCACTGTATGACGAAGACACCTTTGTGGTCTTAGAAACAAACCAGCCAGAGCAGTTTTTAACTGTGGCCCAACTGTTAGAAAAGCTGAAAGCTGTGTTAGCCCAGGAACACGAAGATTTGCCGCAGGATGTGCAGAAAATATCTGGCGTGGAAGCTCAAGCCAAGTATTTAATTGATACTTATTGTGAATTAGATGTCGGGCCCGGAAAATTTTTGCAGTGGTATGCTGTGCGCTTAGAAAAGTAATTTTGGGCATCGGGTATCGGGCATCGGGCATCGGCCATGGAGAATTGGTTATTAGAACCAACAAGTAACAAATAGCAAATAACAACAAACAAATAATAATCAACAACTAACTCATGCCCTATGCCCTATGCCCTATGCCCCATGCCCAATTCCCAATGCCCCATGCCCAATTCCCAATTCCCAATGGTTAATCTTCTAACTGTTGAACCGATGATACTTCAACGGCGGTAACATCGATCGTACCGGGCGGTGTCAAGCGGCTAAAATGACCTTGCTCTATTTTCAAAGGTTCGCCGCAGTTGGCACACTGAAACTGAGTTTGATTTAAAGCTGGAAATTCGTATTGACAAACTGGACACTTGTCCTGAATTAAATTGCGTTTCAGCCACCACTGAAGCGCGAAAAATGCGACTACAGGTGTCAGTAGCAAAAAAGCTACTACAATCAACAATGATTTAACTACCCAACCCAAACCAATTGACACCAACAAACACGCGATGCCCAGCAGTATCAGCCAATTGCTAATACGGGGTAGCTTTAAAGATATTTTGGGGGTGCCTTGGTTCACGGTGGTCTCCTTGGGTGTCTTTGCAGGTAGGCATAACTCTATCCTACTTAGAAATTCAGGCGGTCGATCGAGTTAATTTTCCCATTGTACACCCAGAAACCGCTCTCTACGGCATAAGTTTATCTGAGTCAGAGGATTAAAAACTTCCTTGTAAGGATTGACAAAGGGATTCAAAACTAAATCTTGCCAGGGTTTGTTCCCTCAACCAGTGGCGATCGCACCTTTTATCCTCCCCTCGCAGCATTTCCACACAAGCAACCGCTACTGCTGCTGAATCTCGGTGGGGAACTCGCCACCCCAGTTTACCATCTTGCAGCGGATCGGCTGACCCGTCCGCGTCCCCCGCCAGCACGGGTACTCCGCAAGCCAGCGCTTCCAAATAAACTATACCGAACCCTTCCTGGGAGGGCATTACATAAGCATCGGCTAACTGGTAATGTGCTGCTAAATTTTCTGTCGGTACAAAACCCGCAAATATTACTCTTTCGGTAACTCCCAAATCATCAGCGAGTTTGGCTAATCTCGATCGATCGTCTCCGCGTCCAATAACTAAGTATTTCACATTCGGAAAATTTTTGGCTATTTGCGGCAAAGCTTGAATTGTGACATCGACACCTTTGTAAATATCGCTCGATCGCAATCTGGCTACAGTCATCAATATTTTAGCACCAACCAAATTGTACTGCTCTAATAAATCCTGTGCCTTGGGCCCAATCGTAAATATATTTTCATCTACCGTACAAGGCACTATGTGGAAATTTTCGGGATTTAATTGGTTAATTTCGCAAGTGCGATCGCGCGTGTACCTGCTAATAGTCCAAATACTGTCAGCTTTACTCATTGCTGTTTGATATTTGGGCCCAAGCGGTTCCCACACTTCCTTGCCGTAAGTTAAAATTGTGTAGGGAACTCCCAAGGGTTGGCACAGAATTTGAATTAGCGGTGCGAGTTTGATGTGACCGCAAAAAACTCGCTGCGGTCGTTTTTGCAGCAAGCGAGTTAGTAATACTGTAGCAAACTTAAGACGACCCAACCCGGCATTCTCGGTTTTGAGGTAATAAAATTTCAGATTTTTTGACTCATAAGGATTGTTGCAGTCTGGGGAATCTCGCAACAGCAAAACTTCAGCTTGTGGCGGCGAGTTTGTCCCTGCGGTTATGGACAGGTAAGCTTTGA